>JBCBDF010000173.1:0-5504 GCA_038529875.1 Pseudomonadota bacterium
GCCGCTCCCCGCTTGTGATCGCCCGCTCTGCCACGGGCCCGTCCCATATCCACTGCAGGTTAAGGCTCGGCACAATCCCATAATCCGTTTCGCGATCATTACCGCCGCGATCATTCTTGTCACCCGAATGCAGCGGCATGTGAATATCGCCAGCAAAATGCACCATGAAGGCGAGCGCTTCCAAGCGAATGTGGTCGGGCAAGCTCTCATCAGCGAGCATACGATGGCTGCGCTCTATCTGAGCTGTCACGCAATTGCCGCCAGCGCAATTCGCCCGAGCATCATAGGCTTCGCAGATGGGCGTGGTGCGATAGTGCCACGCAGCTGTGTAGCCCCAGCGCCAACGGGTGCGGCGCACGCAATCGGGCCAGACGGAAGCATCCTGCAAATTCGATAGCCTGCATTCGGGTGTCCCGATCAGAGCCTCAGATCGAAAAAGCCGCGCGATCTCTGCTCGTGTTGCTGGCGATATATTGGCCTCGGCAATCTCCGCCGTCTTTTCATGCGCGAAGAAGCCCCAAGCCTGTGCTGTACCCGGCAAGGCCAGTCCCAAAAACCCGGCAAAAAATGCGAAACGCAGCAGGCGCAGCATCAGCTTACGGTCTCATACTGCTCAATCACCCATTGTTCGTTTTCGGACGCTTCGACCCATTCCTGCATCCAGGCATGCTCCCACAGAGCCTCCATGTAACTCTGCGCAAAGCCGGGGACGCCGATACTATAGGTCATGAAACGCGAGACGACCGGCGCGTAGAATATGTCCGCCGCACCGAATGTGCCGAACAGGAATGGGCCACTATTGCCGAAGCGTGCTCGTGCCTCGGCCCAAAGCCCGAGGATTCGGACAATGTCATGCCGAGTCTGGTCAGAGACCTGCTCCAGCTCGATCCGGCGGCGTACATTCATAGGCAGATCGCTGCGCAAAGCGGCATAGGATGAGTGCATTTCTGCGACCATCGAACGCGCCATGCCGCGCGCGGCCTCATCCTTGGGCCAGAAGCGATCGCGGCCAACCTTGTCGGCGAGGTATTCCATGATCGCGAGGCTATCCCAGATGACCTTGTCGTCATCCCACAGGATCGGCACCTTGCCTGAAGAAGGCTGGACGTCGCCCATTTCCTGCTTTTGCTGATCCCAATGCTCACCCAGGATTGGCACGGTGATCTCCTCGAAGGAGAGGCCCGATTGCTTGGTCGCCAGCCAGCCGCGCAAGCTCCAGCTCGAATAGTTCTTATTGCCGATAATCAGCTTCATCGTGGCCATGCTCCACCTTGGCAGCGAGAGGATCAAGGCACCGGAATGCCTTTGTTGTTCTGCACTAGTTATTCAGTGTTTCACTGTCGAGGCTGAACGGGTTACGATGCGGCAATTCTTTGAGGAACCGTGGACACATGACGCCAACACCTTTTCACCTCGCCTTTCCGGTTGACGATCTCTCGGCGGCGCGCGCCTTCTATGGCGGGGTGTTGGGCTGCAGCGAGGGCCGCAGTTCAGATGAATGGATCGATTTCGATTTTCACGGGCATCAGATTGTTGCGCACCTTGCGCCGGGCAGATCGGGCGATACGGCAAGCAATCATGTCGATGGCCACGGCGTGCCGGTCCCGCATTTTGGTTTGGTGATGAGCATGGAGGATTGGCAGGCGCTTGCGGACAAGCTCAAGGACGCTGGAACCGCGTTCGTGATTGAGCCGACGATCCGCTTCAAAGGCGAGACAGGGGAGCAAGCGACTATGTTCTTCCGCGATCCATCGGGCAATGCGCTGGAGTTCAAGGCATTTGCCGACCCGACTCAGCTATTTGCGAGTTAACACCTAGCCTAGCGCGTCTTGCCCTAAGGCATCCTGCACAATCGCTAAGCGGAGCGCGTCGATCCCCATGCCTTTTTCACTGCTGGTGATATGCAGCTCTGGAAATGCTGCCGGGTGCTTGCGGGCTTCTGCGGCAACGGCTTCCGCGGTCTTGGCAAGCTCGCTGGCCTTGATCTTGTCGGCTTTGGTCATCACCACGCGGTAGCCGACAGCAGCCTCGTCCAGCATGGTCATCATGTCGCGGTCGACATCTTTGAGGCCATGACGGCTATCGACCAGCACAAGGTTGCGAGCGAGCACCGGACGTCCGCGCAGATAGGACCGAACCAGCTTCTTCCACTTGTCGACCACCGAAACCGGCGCCTTGGCAAAGCCATAGCCCGGCATATCGACCAGCCGAAATTGCGTCGGCTCACCAACTTCAAAGATATTGAGCTCTTGCGTACGGCCCGGCGTCACCGAGGTGCGCGCAATCGACTTGCGCCCGGTCAGCGCATTGAGCAGCGAGCTCTTGCCGACATTGGAACGCCCGCAAAAGGCGATTTCGGGCACGGTGGGCTCGGGAAGAAATTTGAGCTGCGGAGCAGACAACAGGAAATCCACACGGCCGGAAAACAGCTTCGCCGCTTGCCGCTCGCGCAGTTCCTGTCCGCGCTGTTCCTGTTCTTCATCCATCAAAATAAACACCGTTCGGGCTGAGCCTGTCGAAGCCCCGCCTTTAGCTTCCGACCCAGCGGCCCGAGTGAAGTGCAGCCCTTCGGAGTCGAAGACGGCGCAAGGCGCCACTGGCTCAGGGCGAACGGACAAATAGAGTTCACGCCTTGCTCTGCTCTTCCTTGGTCGCCTCGCGCGCTTTATCCGCCTTCTCCTTCTCCGCTGCCGCCCGCAATTGCGGATGCTTGGAATAGAGATAGCTTTGCTGCGCCAGCGTGAGGATGTTGGAGGTGACCCAGTAAAGCAGCAGGCCAGCTGCAAACGGGGCCATGACGAACATCAGGATCCACGGCATGAAGTTGAATATCTGCTGCTGCATCGGGTCCATCGCGCTCGGGTTGAGCTTGAAGGTGAGCCACATTGTGACACCGAGCAGCACAGCTAGCACGCCGATGCCAAGGAAGCCGGACACCTCGAATGGCAGCAAGCCGAACAGGTTCAGGATCGTCCAAGGATCAGGTGCAGAAAGATCCTGGATCCAGAAATCAACGAGCGGCTTGTGCCGCATTTCGATCGCGAGAATCAGAACCTTGTAAAGCGCGAAGAAGATCGGGATCTGGATGAGAAGCGGCAGGCAACCGGCGAGCGGATTGACCTTCTCATCCTTATACAGCTTCATAATCTCTTGCTGCTGTTTCTGCTTATCGTCTTTGTAGCGATCCTGGATCGCCTTCATCTTTGGCTGTACCGCCTTCATCGCGGCCATGCTGCCGAACTGCTTTTGCGCGATTGGGAACAACAGCCCGCGAATGATCACCGTCAGCAAGATGATGGCGACGCCGAAATTGCCGACGAAATCGAACAGAATTTTCAGCAACGCCAGTAGCGGCTTCTCAATGAACCAAAACCAGCCCCACGAGATTGCCAGGCCGAAATCGTCGATCCCAGTCTCTGCATAATTGTCGAGCAGCGCGCTTTCCTTCGCGCCAGCAAACAGGCGAGTGGTCTTGCTTATCGACTGACCTGCAGGCAGCGTCACCGCATCATAGATCACATCGGTGCGATAGATTTCGTTGCCAAGCGAGCGGAAACTTGTTTCCGTTCCACCTTCGCCTGGGACCAGCGCAGAAAGCCAATAGCGGTCGGTGAAGCCAATCCAGCTTGCCGCGCCATCCGGAGTATATTTCGACACCTCATCCAGGTCGTCATAGGCATAGTCTTCGTCGATCGTCCCGCCGAACACCCCGACCGGCCCGGAATGAACAATGAACTCATCGGCAGACGCATTGGCGCTGGTGCGGTTGATCAATGAGAAGGGCTGGATGACTGCCGCATTCTCGCTGGTGTTGGAGACAGTCTGCGAGGCCGCGATCATGTAGTTTTCATCAATCGAAAACGTGATCGCATAAGTCAGACCATTGGCATCGGTGTGCGTCAGCGTAACCGGGCTATCCGGCGTCAGCTTTTCCTCATCGGCAGTCCAGACTGTGTCAGGCGTCAGACGCTCGGCATTGGCGAGGAAGCCGAATTCGGCGAAATACTGGTCTGGTGTGCGCTCCGGCGCAAACAGGCGAACCGGGCCGCTATCATCGTCAATTGTCTGGCGATGATCCTTCAAGACAATGTCATCGATCCGGGCGCCGACAAGATTGATCGAGCCTGCGACACGCGGTGCATCAATCACAACGCGTTGCGGGTCAGCAAGAGTAGCCGTCAGGTCGACCGGTCCCGTTGCGGGCGCGGTTCCTTCGGGCAAGTCAGCGGCGACAACACTCGTACCGGGTGCACCGGCAGCGCTTGTTCCAGCCGCTGGCTCCACTTCATCGGTCGGCGCACTGATCGATGCCTCAGGATAAAATTGGCGCATGGCCACGTCCCAGCCCAGGATGAGCAGGCCCGAAAGCGCTACGGCCAGCAACAGATTACGCTGATTGTCCAAGATATTACCCTGTTTGCGAATTGCGTCAGTAAAAGGTCAGGTGTGGTATATAGGTGCTACGGCACAGGATCATAGCCATGGCCGCCCCATGGGTGGCAGCGCATTAGCCGCTTAGTTGCCAGCCATCCACCCTTGATCGCGCCATATTTGCCCAGCGCCTCTATCGCATATTCCGAGCACGAAGGCGCATAGCGACAAGTAGGCGGCAAAATCCGGCTTGGACCCCATTGCCAGGCCTTCGCGATAAAGATCAGGACATGCTTCATTTCTGGCCTGCTTTGGCGAAAGCCTGAGTTCGTTTGCCGCGACGGGGCCGACGACCGCGCGCTGGATCGCCTTTACCCGCACGAGCACGATCAAGGGCGCGTTCCAACTCATCGCCCATCAGGGCAAAGTCGCGCTCCACCCCGCCTGCGCGCCCGATCAATACATGGTCATGATCAGGAAGGCCTTTTGCGGGCAAAGCATCGCGCAGCAATTCGCGAAAGCGTCGCTTCATCCGGTTGCGCACAACCGCATTGCCGATCTTCTTAGTGACGGTGATGCCATAACGTTGGCCGAGTCCCTGATTTGGACGCGTGAGCAGAACGAAGCCGGGTCGGGCCACCCGCAATCCGCGGTTGGCAGCCAGAAAATCTGCACGCTTGGTAAGGACCTGTGTCATCAGCTCTATATACGCAGAACGGGCCCCCAATGGGAGCCCGCTGCAATGCGACCTCGAAAGATCGCGAAAAAGGAGGCGGCACGCAAAGACGCGCGCTGACAAGCCTACCTTATGCGCAAAGGGTCTTGCGACCACGCTTGCGGCGCGCGCGCAGAACCTTGCGACCGCCCGGTGTTGCCTTGCGGGCAAAGAAACCGTGGCGACGGGCGCGCACGAGATTGCTGGGTTGGAATGTCCGCTTCATATCGTCCTCGAAATCAAATTTGCAGCGTGGGCCGGATCGACTTCACGATGCATGAATAAAAAGGGCCGCCTGCTGGCGACCGCGTGCCGGGCGCGCAACTATGGGAAAGCAAGCAACGAGTCAAGCCGAATGAGGCCCGTTCGTCGTGGTTCAGACCCGGCTAGATTTTTACTTGCCAAACCCTTTCCGTAT
>JBCBDF010000174.1:0-5502 GCA_038529875.1 Pseudomonadota bacterium
GTCATGCCGGCCATGGTGCCAGCGGCGCTGTTGGCGAGTTTGACGAAGTCGGCGATAATTGGGTTTTCGCTTTGCATGTGGTTCAAATGGTAAAGCTAGGCGGTTTTGTCTAGTGAGAGTTTTTTGGTTGGGTGCGGATCGGACATCCATCCGATCCTTGGCCGCGCCACCCACGCCCTCCACCCTTCCACCCGGATGGTATCCTGGTAAGCTCCGGGTGGAAGGGTGGAGGGCGCGGGTGGCTACGGCACGCAGGATAGAAACGATGCGCCCTTGCGGTTGGCTAACGACGACCGATTTGTACCAACAAACCTGAGCTTACCCAATCACAATTCAATCCGCTGGCTGGCCCCGCTGGCGTTCTGATCCCCACCATCGGGGTTTTCGACCAAGAATTGATAATTCAGCGCGGTCGCAAACAGCACCCAGGCGAGATAGGGCACCAGCAAGAAAGCAGCCGATTTTCGCACCCGCCAGAAGGCCCAGATCACCACCAGCAGGGTCACAACCACAATCCCCAGCACGATCAGCCCGCCGATAATGTTCTGCGCGCCAAAGAATGTCGGCGTCCATGCCAAATTGAAGGCAAAGTGAATCACGAACAAGGCCAGCGCCAGTTTGCGGCCATGCGCGCCCCAGGCACTCGCAATCAATGCCACCGCCATGCCGATCATGATGTACAGGATCGTCCACACAATCCCGAAAGCTGCGGGTGGCGGATAGATGCTGGGCTTAGCCAGGGTCTGGAACCAGGCGGTGTCGGGGCCCGCCGATTGGCCGGCGAAGAAACCCAACAGCACGATCAGCGGCACCAGAAACAGTGACCAGCGCAGCAGGCTGGCGCGCAATTGCGCCTTGGAAGCCAAAAGAGTCATTCATTCCCTCGATTGCGCCTAAGCGATTGGACTTGGCGATTCGTCCGGACCACCAGTTAGTGGATGCGATACACAAGGCGATGCGGCTCGCCAATCGCCCCGCCGCGCGCACGGGGCAGATGGTCGGGGACGAAATCGGCGGTCGCGCAATTTTCTATCAACATTCTCGAACAAAGCATGGGACTCGCTGTTTTCATTCTGTTAGCCTCGCCACATTCTTGCCGCGATTCGTGGGTGCTGTGCGGTAGGGAAAGTGGAGTGGAGCGCCCGGACCCAATGAGGGAAACAGTTATGCAAAAGACCAAACTCGCCTCCATGATGGCGATTGCCGGTGGCCTTTCAATCGCTACCGCAGCCTGCAATGCCCCAGCCGACGACGCTGCTACCGATGCAGACACGACCGCAGTAGCTGAGTGCGCGGCTGAAGGTTGCGCAGCTGAAGGTTGTGCGGCCGAAGGCTGTGCAGCTGAGGGCTGCGCTGCTGAGGGTTGCGCTGCTGAAGGTTGTGCGGCCGAAGGCTGTGCAGCTGAAGGTTGCTGTGCCGCTGCTGAGTAATTCAGTTCGGTAAGACATTGCGGGCCGGCGGCAACATGGTTGTCGTCGGCCTCTTTGTATCTTAGCTCCAGACCAAATGAACCAGAACGAAGCCGCCCTGACCGTAATCGAAACCATCACCCAGATGGCAGGCGAACAGCGCCCGTTGATGCTGCGGGTCGTTCCGGAAGAGGGCGCAAAGTTCTGGCAGCATTACCCGCCCAAGGATGCGCGCGACGCCAAGACCAAGTCGCGCTGGTATTATCATGTCCATGCCCCGGGCGATCGCGACCCGGATGAGCACGGGCATTTCCACCTATTCCTCCACCGGACGCAGCTGAAAGACAGTGCAAGTCCAGTCGCCCTCCCCCCAGAAGGCGAAGATGCCAAGGCGCACGTTACGCATCTTATCGGCCTGTCGATTGCCCACAGCGGCATCCCGCGCGCCTGGTTTTCAACCAACCGCTTCGTGACCAACGAATTTCTCTACAGCGCGGACGACATGATCGCGCACATGCCGCTCTATGATGTCGATGACACCAAGGAAGACAGGTTGGTCAATCGCTTCGTCACAGCCATGGTCGCGTTGTATCGCGATGAGATCACCGATCTGCTGCGCCAACGCGATGCGCGCCAGGCCGAGCTGATCGCCGAGCATGGCGAGGCCGGATACGAAAAAGCCTCTGGCGAGGATGTGCTGGGCGTGATCCCGATAGACCTCGATGAGAAGATCAGCGGTTTGGATTTGGATTGATCGATTGTCGTTATTGCGAGGAGGCGCGTCAGCGGCAACGAAGCAATCCATGGTCTAGCGAGAAATTTCAAAGAACAGATCTCTCCAGTCAGGATTCTGCATCTCGATTAAGGCAATCGTTGCCTTACACGAACCGCCCTTGATCTGCTTTTCCCGGAAAATCGCATGCTCCATTGTTGAATGAAGCTCAAACCAGACGAGCCGCTTACTGCCATATTGTTTCGCTGCGCTCGCAATGACGAGGGGCGCTTATCTGCACGCCGAAATCAAAAATTCAACATTGCCCTGAGGCCCGGTGATCGGGCTTTCGACAATGCCCTGGATCTGCCACCCGCTGCCTTCCAGCCATTCGCGCACTTCATCACACACCCGCCGATGAAGCGCCGGGTCACGGACCACCCCGCCCTTGCCCACTTCCTCGCGCGCAACCTCGAATTGCGGTTTGATCAGCGCGACCAGCTGGCATTGCCGCGCGGCCAGTTCGAGTGGGCGCTCCAGAACTTTTGCAAGGCTGATGAAGCTCGCATCGCATACAACCCAGCTAACCGGCGCGGTGATATGCTCATTCGTCAGGATACGCGCGCTGGTCTGCTCGTGTACCGTGACGCGGGGCTCTTGCCGCAGCTTCCAGGCGAGCTGGTTGGTCCCGCTATCAACCGCAAAGACATGCTCAGCCCCGTGGGTCAGCAACACATCGGTAAAGCCGCCGGTCGACGAGCCGACATCCATCGCAGTCACGCCTGACGGATCGAGGCCGAAATGCTCAATCGCATGCGCCAGTTTGATGCCGCCGCGGCTGACCCAGGGATGGTCGCGCCCGCGCACTTTCAGCGCGGCATCTTCGGCGATCTGCTGCCCAGGCTTATCGACTTTCTGCTCGCCGACAAAGACCGTGCCTGCCATCACGAGTGCCTGCGCCCGGGTGCGGCTTTCGGCCAGCCCGCGTTCGACCAGTAAGTGATCGACGCGTCGCCTCTCTGCCTTGGGCTTTTTCGCCTTGGGCGAGGAATTGGTTGAGGAATTCGGTGTTTTCGTCATGGACGCAGCAGGCGTTAGCGCGCATTGTCCCCGTATGAAAGCGATCACCTTCAAAGCCGCGACCGGGACCGTATTGGCATTGGGCGCTGCCGCCTGCGTCCCATCGTCCGAGCCACCAGTGGCGGAAACATCGTCGCCGACCACGGCGGTGAGCGCCCCTGCACCCACGCCAACGGCTACCCCGACCCCCACACCGGTTGCGACTTTGGCTGCGCCGGAATATCGCAACTACCTCGACGCGCCACAAACGCAGGGAACCTGGCGCTACATTGCGGAGAGTAACGAGACCTTTGCATTGTTCGGGACGGCAATTGAGAATTCCCAGTTTATCATCCGATGTGAACTTCAATCGCGGAAGGTCGGCATCGGGCGCTTCGGAGTGGAGGCGGGCTCTGCATTGATGCGGATCCGAACCGAGACCAGGGAAGGAATGTTCGATGCGACGGGTCGCGACAGTGGTCAGCCTCTGGTCGCGGCGGAGCTTGATGCCAATGACCCGCTGCTCGATGCGATGGCGATCACCAAGGGGCGGATTGCGGTGGAGACAGCCGGCATGCCGACGCTCTATCTTCCCGCTTGGGCCGAAGTGACCCGCGTGATCGAGGATTGCAGGTAGGTTTTTTGTGTCCGCGACCAAGCCGGTGGCTTGGTATGGTCGCGCGAGCCGTTCGTCCTGAGCTTGTCGAAGGATAGGCGAGCCAGCGCGCGACCGCGCGCAACAACACCTTCTTGGATGCCGGAGCCACCCGCACCCTCCACCCTTCCACCCGGATGGTATCCCGGTAGACTCCGGGTGGAAGGGTGGAGGGTGCGGGTGGCTCCGGTACGCCGAACGAAACACCGATTCTTTTTCGGCTTTCCACAGCTGAGCGCCGAACCGCACCGATCTGCGAACCTCCAAAAAGAAAAACGCCCGAAGTTCCCTCCGAGCGCGCTTTTGTCGTGTTTTCGCAACGATGTTCTATTCTGACGTGGGAAAAGTTTTTTACAAGGCTTGTTTTCGTGTTTGAAACGACTCAGATTGGCAATCGAGTTCAGCGGCGAACGCAGTACTCGGCCCCCCCAGTGAAACGGCAGGGTCTTGGCTTAATAGCGCGAAAGGAGGTGATCCGATGTCTCATGGTTCAGTAGCGAGGTCGGTGAAGATCCCTACGGAGCATATTCGGTAATTTCCCTAGCGGAAACAGATGCCGAGTAAGGCTACGTGAGCGGCACTTCCGGCCGCTGACCATGAAAGGGCTAATCCTCCTACGGGCGGGGATTAGCCCTTTTCATTTGTGGGATTTGGGTTTTTTTGTTTTGACCCTCAAGCGCCGGGCGCGGAGTCTTTATTGTCCGCAGCCCATCCGGGCTGCGATTTCCTCGCGCCTCCGGCGCTGCGGGCGGGCGTGTGCCTTTGCGGCTGCTGTCGCAGCCGTGCTCCGCGACCAAGCCTATGGCTTGGAATGGTCGCGAGCCGTTCGTCCTGAGCTTGTCGAAGGATAGGCGAGTCAGCGCGCGAACGCGCGCCGCCGCTTATGGCGCGGTAGCCAAGCAGCGCGGATGCGCTTGCGAAAAACAAGAACGCGCGATAACCGCACTCCCATGCAATTCGAGACGATCCCCCACCCTTACCCGACGTCTGATGACGAGCGCGAAGCCAAGATCGCCGACCCCGGTTTTGGCAAGGTCTTCACCGATCACATGGTCACCATCGACTATGACGAGGCGAATGGCGGCTGGCACTCACCGCGTGTCGGCCCGCGCGAGGCGATCGCGCTCGATCCAGCGGCCAGCGTGCTGCACTATGCGCAGGAAATCTTCGAGGGGATGAAGGCCTATCGCCTGGCTGATGGCGAGTTGGCGCTGTTCCGTCCGGAAGAGAATGCGCGCCGCTTCAATGCCAGCGCACGCCGAATGGCAATGCCGGAATTGCCCGAGGAATTGTTCCTTGAGGCGGTCAAACAGGCCGTCGCCGCCGACGCAAACTGGTTCCCAAACGTCGAGGGCGGATCGCTTTATATTCGCCCCTTCATGTTCGCGAACGAAGCCTTCCTCGGCGTGCGCCCGGCGAAGCAATACAAGTTCGTCGTGATCCTCGTCTCATCCGGCAATTACTTCAAAGGCGGCGTGAACCCGGTCAAAATCTGGGTCAGCCAGGACTATGTCCGCGCGGCGCCCGGCGGCACTGGTGCGGCCAAGACCGGCGGAAACTACGCCGCTAGCCTCGTCCCCCAGGCCGAGGCGATTGAGAAGGGCTGCGACCAGGTCGTGTTCCTCGATGCGGTCGAGAAAAAATGGGTCGAGGAACTGGGCGGCATG
>JBCBDF010000175.1:0-5498 GCA_038529875.1 Pseudomonadota bacterium
GGCAGGATGGCGACACGTCCGAATTGAAACCGACCGTTGGCCCTCCTCGGCCATTGCCCGGCAGGAATAATCTGGTCGGTCGGTATCAGGCGATCGGTGGGGGCGGGAATATCGCGCTTGGCGGCGGCACGCTGACTGCGCAGGTCAAGGAATTCAATTTCCGGAGTGACGGCACATTCTCGCATTCCAGCAAGAAATCGGCGAGTTCGGGGGCGGGCGTGGGCCGCTCGCAATCGGGCAGCGCCGGGCGTTGGAGTCTGAGCGGGCCGACGCTTACACTAACCTATCGCGACGGGCGCACGGTGCGGACATCGGTGTTTTACAGCGGCTCGCGTAAACCCGGTGCCAAGTTCGGCCGCTATGGCGTGCTATGGATTGGCGGCGACGATTATCGGCGCGTGCGCTGACGGTGTGAGCAACAGGCCAGTAACGGGCCAGTAACGGGCCGGTGACAGGGACGTATCGTATGACCAGAGCTATTTCGGCAGCCGCATTCCTACTGCTTGGCGCGTGCACCGCTCAGGGTGACGAGGCGCAGGCTAGCAATGCCCAGTCTAGCAGTGCTCAACCCGGTCAATTTGCGGGAGCCGGGCCGGTCTATCTATACTTCGTGGTGGACCCCGATATTGTCGGAGTGGTGATTGAATCGCCGATGGCCAATTACGGAGTGAGTTCGGATTTGGTGATCCCACCGCAAAATCAGGGCGTCCCCGAATTCCAGGATTACAACGATCTGCGCGATGAACTTTCACGGGCCATAGCCTCCGATATTGATGGTATCGAAGCCTCAGTTGGATCAAAGTTCGCATTCACCGACGGTGCCGGGTGCACCTACTACGAAGGCAGCGAGAGCATCTACAAGAAAGACGGCCAGTGGATGGTCACCTTCGATATCGAATTTGCCTGCCGCGACATGGCGAGTTTAAAGGATGTGTCGATCAATCTGTTCGATGGTGGCGGTTTCTCGAAAGGTTTTGCGACCGTAATCAACGGTGATCTTGAAGCATCGAAGGAAGTGGATGGGATCAACCGCAAGATCGAACTGTATTGAGCGAACGGCAAGGGCGAGGATGAAGCGGTGGAAATGCTGTGCGGGTCTTTCAAGGAGCGGCTTTGATGGTGCGAATGTCCGCTCACCACCCAGTGGCGGATATTGGATTTTGCTGGAGCGCCTGAAAGGAGTATTCGCGCCCGGTGTCCAATTCGGTCTCTATTGCTGAACCTCGCCACCAACCTTGGCTCGCTGCGTCCGACAATAGTGTCGATGAAGCTTGGGTTTCACGCTGTATTGCTCTCGGAGAATACCTTGTTGCCGAGAAAAGCTGTGCCCCTGTCGGCTTCCTTAGATGGAGCCGGTTTTGGGGAAAGGTCCCTTACATGGACATGATTTGTGTTGATCGACCTTTTCGAAAAACCGGCATCGGCGCTCTCCTACTTGACCATTGGCTAAATTTGGCGGTCGCAAGCGGCGCAACCACAGTGATGACATCGTGCGAAAGCGACGAGCAAACGGCGCTGAACTGGCATCTGAGAAACGGCTTCGAGCGAGTTGGTGAAATCATGTTTCCAACGATCCAGGAGTCCAGCGAGATATTTCTCGCAAAGCGGCTTTGATAGATCGAGGGGATATGGCCGAATGCCCGCCCCGCCCCAGCAGCTGTCCCTAACTACAGCCCCCGCCAGATCTTCGCTCTCACCCCATCGCGTGCGCCGAAGCGTTTCGCATCGCAGCGCGTCGGGCGGAAGCGTTGGCCATAGCATAGCCGGATTTCCTCCAGCCAACCGTCGCGGTTGAGCTTCACGCCGATTTGGCTCGCGCTCCAGCCGCCATTGGCATCGGCAAAGGCCTGGCGGATGCGTCCGGCGGTTAGCCCATCTTCGCGTGAAATCCGGTCGTAATCGGGGATGCGCAGACTATCCCACAGGATGCGCGTGACCTTGAAATAGGTGTCGGGCCGCTTCGTCATGCAGCTGCCGTGCTTGGCCCATTGCCGCGCCACCAACCGGGCGGAGGGCATCATGCACATATTGCGCCGGGTCTCTGCTGGGGTGAGCCGCCCTTGCGTGGGGCACCATTGCGGCCAGCGACCATTGGCGCTTTGCGGCCATAATCCGTGCACTATCAGCCCGAAATTGCCGTTGTCGCCGCCGCATTGCGTGCGGTGGCTTCGGCTGTCCTGCCGGGTGCGGCAAAAGGCGGGCGACCAGCTCAGCGCCAGTGTGTAGCCGGTTATCGGCAATTGCCGTGTCTTGCCGTTGGGCGTGATCGTGGGAACGGTCGATACGCGCGGCGCCTGGCACTGATAGGCCTGCGCGGAGGCAAGCGTTGGCGTGGCGAAGGCTGCGATACCAAGCGCGCCAGCAAGGCCCTTAGTCGAATTCATGCGCATCCACTTCCCCTTGCGGCGCAAACCATTCATTCGCCCCGCGCGTAAACAACAGCGCCACCGCGCAGAGCGAAATCGACAGGCCCGCCAGAACTCCCGGAAAGGCGTAAAGCATTGGCAGGTTGGTGAGTACAAGCACCGTCTTGATCGCTGCCATGCCGACGATCAGCCAACGGGCGAAGGCCTTGGCCATCAGCCAGACAAGCGCGATCGGGATCAGCTCGATCGTGAACCAGGCGGAGCTGGCCACGATGGTCCAATCGCGGTTCCATTCCAGGCCAAGCCCTAGTGCCGCCAAGGTCTCTTGCTGGGCCGGAAGATCGAACAGTGCGGTGACGAGGTTCCACGCCGCCAGCGTCAGCAGGATGGCGGCAAATGCGTTGATCCCGGCTGGGCGCGGGCCTTTTGCCAGCTTCATGACCCAATCTTCATTTCCGACCGCTCATACCGGGGTGAAGTCGAGGCCAATATCAGCCGCAGGCGCGCTTTGCGTGAGTCGCCCAACCGACACGAATTGCACGCCGGTCGCCGCCTTGGCCTTGATCGTGCCGAGATTGATGCCGCCCGATGCCTCGCACGGCACTCTGCCCGCAACTATGCCCACCGCTTCGCGCAGCACGTCTGGCGCCATATTGTCGAGTAACAGGTGATGCGCGCCCGCCTCCAACGCAGGCTCAATCTGGTCGAGCCGGTCGACCTCGCAGATGATGTGCTCGACGCCTGCATCGCGCGCCCGACGCACCGCCTCACCGACGCTGCCCGCGACCAGCACGTGGTTGTCCTTGATCATCGCCGCATCCCACAATCCCATGCGGTGATTGTCCGCGCCGCCCATGCGCGTCGCGTATTTTTCGAGGTGACGCAGGCCGGGGATGGTTTTGCGCGTGTCGAGCAGGGTGCAATCGGGGTTATCCATCGCGGTCACATATTCGCGCGCCATTGTGGCGATGCCGGAGAGGTGCTGGACGATGTTCAATGCACTACGCTCCGCGGTCAGCATCGCCCGAGCATTGCCGGATAGCCGCATCAGGTCAGTGCCCCGCTTGACGGCGTCACCATCGGCGACGAGATGCTTGATCTGCATATCGGGTTCAAGCGCGCGGAAGAACGCTTCCGCCACTAGAAGCCCCGCGACGACGATCGGATCGCGGCTGTCCATCACGCCTGCAAAGCGCGCATCGGCGGGGATCACGCTTTCCGAGGTGACATCGCGCCCACCGCCGGGAAGCCCCTCTCCCAGGTCTTCGGCGAGCGTCTCGCGCACGAATTTATCAAGGTCGAAGCCCGGGAGGGTGAATGGGGTCATGCCGTGCATGTGGAGGAGTCGTTTGTTTTCCGCAAGCGAGGGGTTTTTTTGTTTTGGCCCTCAAACGCCGGGCGCGGGCCATCCGGCCCGCTTGGCTTTCCTCGCATAAGCTCGGGCGGCCTGCGGCCTTGCGAACCCATTCGGGTTCGAAACATTCCAGGCTGGCTTATGAAGCACCCTGCAACCGGGTGCTGATTAGTTCGCCCGTGTCGATTTCGACGCGGAGCGTCGCAAGGGCGTCTGCCCGCCCGCAGGCGCTCCGAAACGCAGTGGAGGAAACGCGCCGAGGACGCTCACGCGGCTGCGTGAGCGAAACACCTCAATGCACAAATCTTGCGACCACATCCCGATAAGAGCGCGAGACCTTCACCTCTGCGCCGGAATCCAGCACCAGGAAGCATTCGCCATTGGTGTGCGGCCTGACCTGCCGGACCTGGTCGAGATTGACGATGGTGGAGCGGTGGACGCGTTGGAATCTGCGCGGATCCAAACGCCGCTCCAGATCCTTCATCGTCTCACGCAGGATCAGCGAATTGTCGCCGGTGTAGATGCACATATAGTCGCCGGCGGCCTCGATATGCTCAATCGATTCGACCTCGACGCGGAAAATCTGCCCGCGATCTTTCACATTGATCAGCTTCTCGAAGCGCTCGGCGGTTTCGCCCGCGGCTTCGGAGAACTCATCCGCCTTGTCGGGCGCGACCTGCGCGAGCACGTTTTTGAGCTTCTCGGCCTCTTCGGCGGATTTCTTCTCGGCAATGCGCTGGCGCACCCGCTCTAGCGTGTCGGCCAGCTTGTCTTCATCAACCGGCTTCATCAGGTAATTGACCGCATTGGTCTCGAACGCGCGGATCGCGTGCTCTTCAAACGCGGTGACGAATACGAATAGCGGCGGCTCGATTTCCATCACGCCCTTGACCACGGAAAAGCCGTCAAAGCCGGGCATCTGGATGTCGAGGAAGACGAGGTCGGGTTTTTCGGTCTTGATTTTGCGGATTGCCTCGCGGCCGTTCGAGCAGGTGTCGATTATCTCGACATCGTCGAACGCTTCAAGCCTCAATTGCAGGCCCTGAATGGCAAGTTTCTCATCATCGACGAGGATTGTACGAATAGTCATGTTGCTGGTCCAATGGCGCGTTGGGGATTGATACGAATCGCCGACGCTGGCTGGGGGGTGGTGCCGGTTTCGGCAGTGTTGGCATCCGCGGGGTCGGAGCCGGATTGGATGTTGCCTTGCGCCGTGGGGGCGGGCGCAGGTTCGTCTTCGGTCTGGACGGGAATTTCGATCATCACGGTAAAACCGCCGCCGGGCTCTGAACGAGTTTCGAACTTGTGGTCAGAGCCATAGGCCTGGGTCAGGCGGTTGCGGATATTGGCCAGCCCCACCCCGGTCGAAACTGGCTGGTTGGCCTTGTCGAATTCATATTCGAGCAGCGATTGCTGCATCGGTGCATTCGCGCCCGGCCCGGTGTCCTCGACCGTGATCCGCAGTCGCCCGGCCATGATCCTCGCCGAGAGCGAGATCCGCGCGCCCTCTTCCTGCGGGCCGACCGCATATTTGATCGCATTCTCGATCAGCGGCTGGAGCAGCATTGAGGGGAGTTGGGCATCCATTGCATCGTCTTCAATCGCAAAATCAGTGCGCAACCGCTCTTCAAAGCGCATGCGCTCGATATCGAGATAGAGTTGCAGGGTCTCGATTTCCTGCGCCAGCGTCACCTGCGCGCCCGGCTCAGAGATCAGGGTGTGTCGCAAAAAGCCGGAAAGCCGGGTTAGCATCGCATTGGCGGGCTCGGTCTGTTTCA
>JBCBDF010000176.1:0-5458 GCA_038529875.1 Pseudomonadota bacterium
GGTGAATGGCCGATGAGTGACGAGGCGGATTGAGCGGCGCGCAGGGCGAATAAATACCCAAGCCGCACGCGCACGCAAATACGGTCGCGCCCAGCGAGGCGATACGCTTTTATCCAGACATCGAAGTAAATGGAGCGGGCGAGGCGATTCGAACGCCCGACCCCAACCTTGGCAAGGTTGTGCTCTACCCCTGAGCTACGCCCGCTCACTGACGCTCGGCAAGGGTGCGAAGGATTCGCTATTCCTTGCTGGGGAGGCGGGCAGTTAGCAGCGGCTGGCGCACCCCGCAAGTATAAATATCGCTTGCCTCGCGCTCAGCGAGCCGTCAGCCATATTCAACCTTCACATGTGCCCCGGCGTCCCCCACATTGCCTGTAACTGGCGCGTCAGGCGCAGCAATCTATCAGGAGCACCACCTTGGCCAGCATGGGTCTCAACATCGAAGAACAAAAGGCCGTCGATCGGTTTCGCGCCGATGTCGTCGAACCGTCGCAAACCAAACTCGTCATTCTCGATTTCTGGGCGGAGTGGTGCGGGCCGTGCAAGGCGCTGGCCCCGATGCTGGAAAAGGTCGCGGCAGAATATGCCGATAAGGGCGTGGTTCTGGCCAAGCTCAACGTCGATGAAGAGCAATTCATCGCCAGCCAGTTCCAGGTGAAGTCAATCCCGACCGTCTATGCAATTTTTCAGGGTCAGCCAGTTGCCGACCTCACCAGTGCGCGCAGCGAATCGCAGCTGAAAGGCGCGCTCGACCAATTGCTGGGGCAGTTGCCAATCCAGGCGGGCGGAGCCGATGGCGCGCCGCAAGGGCCTTCGCCCGAAGAAATTGAACAAGCGGTCACTATGGGTGAGCAGGCGCTTACCGATGGCGATGCGGACCGCGCGGCGGGGATGTTCGCCCAGATCACCGAATTCGCGCCGCAGCACGCAGGAGCACATGCGGGCCTGGTGCGCGCACTGGTCCAGCTGGGCAAGACCGACGAGGCGACCCAGGTGATGTCTGCGATCGAGGCGGACGAGACGCTTGCGAAAGACCCGGCCATTGCCGCTGCAAAAAGCGCGCTGGAGCTTGCCGGAACGCAGGTCGATGATAGCGAGCTTGCCGGGCTGCGCAGTGTGGCGCAGGGTGCGCCGGATGATATGGACGCGCAACTGGCCTATGCCGAGGCAGCCTTCGCCGGCGGCGAACGCGATGCCGCGGCTGACACGCTGCTGACCATGATCGCGGCTGACCGCGAATGGAATGATGGCGCGGCCAAAGCCAAGCTGCTGCAAATCTTTGAGGCGATCGGGTTGGAGGATGAATGGGTGGTCACCACCCGTCGCCGCCTGTCCAAGATCCTGTTCGGCTGAAGCGCCAGAGAGCAAGCTGATGAGCATCCGTCTTTCTATCTTCCCACTGCCCGGCGCGATCCTGTTTCCCGGGCTGCAATTGCCGCTGCATATCTTTGAGCCGCGTTATCGCGCGCTGGTCGGCGATGCGCTGGTGCGCGACCGGAAAATTGCGATGATCCAGCCGCAAAAGCCGATTGATGGCGCGCCGCTTTACACCGTGGGCTGTGTCGGCCGGATCGGTGAGATCGAGGCGATGGACGATGGCCGCTACAATCTGATCCTCGAAGGGCAATCGCGCTTCAAGCTGATCCGCGAGCTTGATGTCGCCACCGCGTTTCGCCAGGTCGAAGGCGAGTTGATCGAAGACAATGAGAACGATGTGCTGAGCGCGATTGAGCGCGCGGGTTTTGAGCAAGAGGCACGCCGCTTTGCCGACCGGCAGGGCTACAGCGTCGATTGGGACTCGGTCGAGCGGCTTGATGACTTTTCGCTGATCAACGGAGTGTCACAGATTGCACCGTTCGATCCGGCATCGAAGCAGGCGCTGCTCGAGGCGGAAAACCTTCATGCCCGCTGCGAGCTGCTGATCCAGCTGATGCAATTCTTTGGCCGCGGCGATGGCGGCGAAGAGATCATGACGTTGCAGTGATTGGTGCGCAGTCCATCCGGACTGCGATTTCCTCGCTCATGCGATCAGAGATCACCTCGCTGCGGGCGGGCCCGCGGCCCTTGCGGCTTCTAACGAAGCCGATTGATCCGGATCCCAGCCACCCACTCCCTCCACCCTTCCACCCGGATGGTATCCCGGTAGGCTCCGGGTGGAAGGGTGGAGGGAGTGGGTGGCTACGGCATCGCAGAAAAGACGCGAGGATAGCCAAGCGAACGGACGTGAGCGTCGGCGCTTGAGCCTACACAGAAAACGCACCGCGCAGGCCGTCGATCACATATTGCGCGGCAAGCGCCGCCAGCAGCACGCCGAGCAGCCGGGTAATCACAGCCTCAACCTTGTCGCCAAATATGCGCATGAGCGGCCCTGCTGCCACCAGTGCCAGCGCGGTGATGACAAGCACCAGGCCAAGTGCGGCAAACACTTCGACCGTTTCCGTAACGCCGTTGGCCTCGTTCATCAGCAGCATAACCGCCGCAATCGCGCCCGGCCCGGCCAGCATGGGCATCGCCATCGGGAAGACCGATACGTCCTCGACCTCGGCAGCGGTCACCTTTTCCGCGCGTTCGGTGCGACGCTGGGTGCGTTTTTCGAACACCATTTCGAACGCAATCCAGAACAGCATCAGCCCGCCTGCGATGCGGAACGAATTGAGCTCTATATGCAGCGCGGTGAGCAAGTCTTCGCCAAAGAAAGCAAAGATCGTCAGGATTATCGCGGCAATACCGCTCGCGCGCAGAGCCATGTTGCGCGCCTGCGCGGGGCTCGCATCCTTGGTAAGCCCGGCATAGATCGGCGCGCAT
The DNA here is from genome assembly GCA_038529875.1 of Pseudomonadota bacterium. Taxonomy (GTDB): domain Bacteria; phylum Pseudomonadota; class Alphaproteobacteria; order Sphingomonadales; family Sphingomonadaceae; genus Erythrobacter. The sequence continues at coordinate 2,806 of JBCBDF010000176.1, forward strand.
CCGGGCGGGTCGATCACCACGAACAGGGTGATGAAGGCAGAGATGAACAGTTCGGGCAGCATGCGCCTACTCGCGAGATCCGGGCGTGACCGGCATGAATTCATCGAGCGCAACCTGCCAGCTGCCATTGCTGAGGTAATCCGCCACCACCCGCCTGCGGCCATCGTCATAATGCAGCCAGCGCCAACGCAGAGTTCCGTCGCGGGAAAGCTTCACGCCTTCGCTATAGCCCTCGCCAATGATTACAGGAGGGGGCGCAGGCACCGTCTCGCCGCGCCGCGCACAATCGGCAATATCGGCGCGCACGGAATCCATCGCGGTGACAACGATTTCGCCCTCACGCGGTGCTTCGCGGGGCGGAGGCTGCGGGTCATCGTGTGATCCCACATCATAGGTGTAGCGATATTGCCCGTCGGCGCCGCGCTCCCACACCGTGATGTAGGTGCCGATGATGCCTTGCGGATCGCGAAAGCGCCCCTGGCTGACGGCCATGCCACCATCGCAGCTCATCCAGATCGCGCGCGTGCCCCATTGGACAGCCTCAGCGGGGTCCTTCAGCGCGCTGGCAAAGGCGATGGCGTCCACCGGCCCATTGCGCCCGTGGATCAAGCCGCCGGGTGCGGCAAATTCTTCAAAGGCGGTCCATTGTCCCTCTTCACGAGCGGCCCGTGCAAAAGCGATTTCGGTGGCGACGATGCGGCTCGGTTGCGCTTCACCGGGGGCGCCGGTGAGCACGCGTTGGATAACATCGTTGGAGGGGCCACGCGGGCCGCCACCACAGGCAGCCACCGCCCCAGTCATCAACGCGATTAGAGCAAACCTCATAATCCCTCCGGTACGTCCAAGCCCGCATTGCGATGCGCCGCGACCAGTGTGTTGCGCAGCAGCACGGCGATGGTCATCGGCCCGACCCCGCCCGGCACCGGAGTGATTGCGGCGGCGACTTCGCTGGCCTCTTCATAAGCGACATCGCCCACCAGACGGCCTTTTTCCGCGCCCGGCTCGGGCGGCAGGCGATTAATGCCAACATCGATCACGGTCGCGCCATCTTTCAGCCAGTCCTTGCCGATCATTTCCGGCCTGCCAACTGCCGCAACTACTATGTCCGCGCGCTTAACGACGCTGCGTAAATCCTTGGTCCGACTGTGAGCGATGGTGACGGTGGCATTGGCATCCAGCAGCAGCTGCGCCATCGGCTTGCCAACGAGAATTGAGCGTCCGATCACAACCGCTTCGAGGCCGGACAGATCGCCCAACGCATCGGTAAGCAGCATCATGCAACCGAGCGGCGTGCATGGAACCATTCCATTGATACCAAGCGCAAGACGCCCGGTGCTGACGGGGGTGAGCCCATCTACATCTTTGGCTGGCGCGATCCGATCCACTACCGCCTGCTCGTCAAGATGATCCGGCAAAGGCAGTTGCACCAATATTCCATCGACCGCAGGATCTTCGTTCAGTGTTTCAACCAGCGCCTCCAGTTGATCCTGCGTTGTCGCTTCGGGCAGGCGATGCTCAAAGCTTTCCATATTGGCCGCGACCGTCGCCTTGCCCTTGGAACGGACATAGACACTGCTGGCCGGGTCTTCGCCCACCAGCACCACGGCGAGGCCGGGTTTGCGCCCGGCCCTCTCAGCAAAATTTGCGGCTGCCTCTCCCACCCGCTCGCGCAGGCGCGCGGCAAAGGCCTTCCCGTCAATCCGTGTCGCGGTCATTCAAGGTTATCCGATGCTGCCCAAGAGGATAAGAACGATCTGCAACAGCAGGATCAGGACCAGCGGCGAGAAGTCGACCGCTCCAGTATCCGGCATGAAGCGCCTGATCGGGCGCAATACGGGATCAAGCAATCTGTTGATCGAATTGTACAACGCCATCAGGAACTGGTTCGATGGGCTGACGACATTGAAAGCAAACAGCAGGCCGATCACAAACTGGATAATGATCAGCATCACCAGCACCTGAACCAGCAGGCCGACGATCTGTTGAAGTGCGAAAAGTCCGTTCATCAATAGGTATTCCGTTATTGGCGGCTGCTCTGGCTCCGTCTCCGGGGCCGGTTGCACCGCTCGGTTGCAGTCCCTTTACCGTATTACATGGCTAATACGCTTCGATCCAGTCTTATCAGGGCATATCAGCACGCACCAGCGTGCCTGCGCCCCTGGCGGTGAAGAATTCGAGCAGCATTGCGTGCGCCACCCGCCCATCGAGCACCACCGCCGCTTCGCAGCCCGTCTCGACCGCCGAAACGCAGGTTTCCAGCTTGGGCACCATACCGCCTTTGATCACGCCGCTATCGCGCAATCTGGCGATTTCCGCCGGGTTGAGATCGGACAGGAGCTCTCCATCCGCATCGAGCACGCCTGCAACATCCGTCAGCAGGAACAGCCGCGCCGCGCCCAGTGCCGCCGCAATAGCGCCCGCCATTGTGTCGGCATTGATGTTGTAGGTCGCACCGTCCGCGCCTGCGGCAATCGGAGCGATCACCGGGATCATGCCCGCCGCGACTGCAGTATTAATGACACTGGTATCGACCTTTTCCGGCTCGCCGACAAAGCCGAGATCGACCACTTTTTCGATCAGGCTTTCCGGATCGCGCGTGGTCCGCTCCACCTTGCGCGCACGCACCAAACCGCCATCCTTGCCCGAAATCCCG
>JBCBDF010000177.1:0-5452 GCA_038529875.1 Pseudomonadota bacterium
CTTCTCAAGTTTATAGTCGGGGAAGCTCGATTGATGCACACTCGCCATTGAGCGCGCCGCATGGACCCAGGTGGGATAGCTGCGCTGCTGGCCGACATAGCCGCTGATCCGCTCGATCCCTGCCGGATCAATCTCCGGCCCGATATCATTCATCACCACGCCAGCGAGCCGTCCCGGTCTGGCCGCCGCGAGCAACATCGTCATCAGCCCGCCCATTGACGTGCCGATGGATATAAAGCGCTCTATTCCCTGCTCCGTCAGCAACAGCTCAACATCGCCCACATAGGTGCCAGGATTATAGCTGTCAGAGCTTGGCGCGTAATCGCTCATCCCGCGCCCGCGCATCTCGGGCACGATCACCCGATGGCGATCAGACAGATGCCCTGCCAATGCCTCGAAGTCACGGGCATTGCGGGTCAGCCCGTGCATACACAGGATTGGTGGACTTCCATTGGCACCATCCGGGCCCGAATAGTCACGATAATGCAGGGTCAGGCCGTCGCTGCTGGTCCAGTAGCGATCCTCGTAAAGGCTCTCCATGAGCAGGCGATAATCCTTCAAACGTATGGCTTTTTGTCTGGTCAAGCTTGCGCCGCCAGCTGCTTGCCCTCACTATCGCGATATGCGCGCCGAACCGCAAGCTGCCGATTATCGGCCCGACACTGCCATTGACGCGCTGGCCGAGTGGCTGGGCGCGCCGGTTGCACCTGCCGATTTCCCGCAGACCGAAATCCGCTTTCGTAATGACCGTTGGGCCAGGACTGTTGGGCTCGCGGATTTAACCGACGCGCAATGGGCTGCGCATTTTGGCCGGTTTGAGCAATTACCCGACAATTTGCCCCAACCGCTCGCACTCAAATATCACGGTCATCAGTTTCGGGTTTACAATCCCGATATTGGCGATGGTCGCGGCTTTCTGGCTGCGCAGATGCGCGGGGCAGATGGTCGCTTGCTCGACCTTGGAACCAAAGGCTCTGGTCAAACACCGTATAGCCGCGCCGGTGATGGTCGGCTGACGCTGAAAGGCGCGGTGCGCGAGATACTCGCCACCGAAATGCTCGAAGCGCTCGGCGTGAATACCTCCAAGACGTTCTCTGTGATCGAGACGGGCGAGAAGCTGCACCGAGATGACGAGCCCTCGCCCGCGCGCTCGGCAGTGATGGTGCGGCTGTCGCATTCACATATCCGGATCGGGACGTTCCAACGCCTGCTCGCGCTGGAAGAAACGGGTCAGATGCACGCGCTGATCGCCTATTGCATTGAGCAGTTTCCCGGCCCTCTGCCACCCGAAGACGCGCCCGATCGCGAAGAGCCAGCCGTGATCCTGATGCACCAAGTGGTCGAGCGAATGGCCGATCTCGCCGCGAGCTATATGGTCGCTGGCTTCGTTCACGGCGTGCTCAACACCGACAACATGAATGTGACCGGCGAAAGCTTCGATTACGGCCCGTGGCGCTGGCTGCCCAAATGGGACCCGAGCTTCACCGCCGCCTATTTCGATCATGGCGGGCTCTATGCCTTTGGCCGCCAGCCCGAGGCGCTGCACTGGAATTGCGGACAACTCGCAGTCGCGCTCAGACTGGTGAGCGAAGCAGAGCCACTGATCGCCGCGCTCAACCGTTACGGTGAGCTCTACATGGCGGCGGTCGCACGGCGGTGGTGCTGGCGATTGGGTGTGGAGCCGCGCGAGGTCGAAGCCGACACGCAATTGGTCGCTGCCTGCGAGAAGGAGATGCGCGAAGGTGAGTTGCAACCCGATGCCTTTTTCTTCACCCATCGCGGCGGGCGCAATGCCAGTGACGAGCTCGCCGAGGCGTTGCGCGATTACAATCCGGCAGACAACACCCATCCCTATTGGCAAGACGATACCCCGCAATCGATGCTGATCGAGGAGGTCGAGGCGATCTGGGCGGCGATTGACGAAGGGGATGATTGGGGACCGCTCCAGCGCAAGGTAGAGGCCTTGCGCCGCATGGGTGATGCACATGGCGAACCTCCCACGCCATCCGGTCATGCCTCTTGAATTCCAGCGCGGGTCACTACGCAGGCAGCAGTTCGACCAAACTTTACCCAATTGCGCCATCGACCCTAGCTTTTCACAAACAGCTCAACTAGTCGATGCGCAAGCGACAGGCGGGAAGACAGGCTGCCGCCAAAACGATAGCAGGTGCGGTCAACGCGCCCACACAGGTAGAATTCTGCACGGTGACTGAAAAAACACTAATTTCATACGCGCCAGCAACTGGTGAGGAAATATGGCGGGCGGAAGCAAGCGATGTTGGTGCGGCGGTCAGCCGCGCACGCCGCGCCTGGCCGGAGTGGGCAAGCACGCCGCTTGCAAACAGAATCGAATTTGTCCGCCGTTTTGCCAATGAAGTGCGCAGCTGCGCCGATGATTTTGCAGCCCTGATTGCAAACGAGACCGGCAAGCCCCTGTGGGAAGCCAGGACCGAAGTCGATGCGGTGGTCAACAAGGTCGAGATTTCCATCAACGCCTATAGCGAACGCACCGGGCGCAAACGCTTGGATAGTGCGTTGCAGGGAACCTCTGCTGTTCGCCACAAACCGCATGGCGTGATGGCAGTGCTCGGCCCGTATAACTTTCCCGCACATCTGCCCAATGGCCACATCGTCCCGGCGCTGATCGCGGGCAATGTCATCCTGTTCAAGCCATCGGAAAAGACGCCAGCGGTTGGTGAGAAGCTGGTCCAATGTTTCCACGCCGCTGGAATTCCCGAAGACGTGGTCCAGCTCGTCTTCGGCGGGGTCGACGAGGGCAAGGACCTGGTCGCGCATGGCGGGGTTGATGGCGTGCTGTTCACCGGCTCTGTTCAGGCAGGTATTGCTATCAACCGGCGCCTCGCATCCAATCCCGGCAAGATTGTCGCTCTGGAAATGGGTGGCAACAACCCGATCGTCGTGATCGACACCCCGAAAGTCGCCGATGCCGCTGTTCTGGTTGCGCAGAGTGCCTTCACCACCGCCGGGCAGAGATGCACCGCCGCGCGGCGCCTGATCGTGACTGAGAGCATGTACGAGCCGCTGATGAATGAGCTGCTGAAGCTCACTCGCAAGCTGCTGGTCGATGAACCTTTCGCTGAACCTCAGCCGTTCATGGGGCCGGTGATCGACAATGAGACGGCCGACAAGCTGGCGCAAAGCTTCCTCGCACTGGTAACCGAAGGCGGTAAACCGCTGGCTCATATGCGCCGCCCATATCCGGAAAAACCGTTCCTTACGCCGGGGATTATCGACACCACCGACGTCGAGGATCGCCCCGATATCGAATTGTTCGGTCCGATTCTACAAGTGATCAAGGTGCCGGATCTCGATCTTGCTATTGCCGAGGCGAACAATACGCGCTTTGGTCTGTCAGCCTCGCTGATTGGCGGTTCGCCTGATGATTTCGGACGGTTCTGGGCCAATGTCCGGGCCGGCATTATCAATTGGAACCGCCCGACCAACGGTGCATCCTCGTCGCAGCCATTTGGTGGGATCGGCCTGTCGGGCAACCACCGACCGGCCGCCTTCTACGCCGCCGATTATTGCGCTTATCCCGTTGCCAGCACCGAGATGGAGCAACCGCGCGCCAATATCGGGATGGGCTTGAAGGAATAGACGTAGAACGGGAGGCCGCGCGCTTCCCCCGAACGCCTTCGCGGCCTCCGCGCACGCCGACACTCAAAAACGAAAACGCTCCCAGGCCAGATGGCTTGAGAGCGCTTTCCGCGACTGGTGGGAGTCGCGCCCGGGCCATTGGTGGGAATGGACCCAAGGAGTTGTCTTCTTGTGCGAAAAGGCGAGAGGCGCGTAAAAAACTGCCCCGGCACCACCCGCCGTTCTGTGTTCATATATAAGTTATTTTGTATGAACAGAACGCAACAGTACATACAGATTCGCCGCCTGGTTAGGTTGTTTTACAATTAGTTACATCCAACCGTTCATATGCGGCGCTTGCACCGTGTGAGGCAGCGGCCTAGGGGCAGATGACCAATGACCGCCCCCGCATCAGATCACGCGCCTTCGGGCCTACCCGCGGCGCTCGGTGCCTATCTGATCTGGGGTTTCCTGCCGCTCTACCTGATCCTGGTATGCAGTGTTCCTGCGTTTGAGTTTGTCGGGTGGCGGATCATCTGGACGCTGCCCTTCTGCCTGCTGATCGTGGCTGCGCGGCGGCAGTTCTCAGCCATCAAGGAGGCGCTGGCCAATTGGCGCACGGTCGGCTTGCTGCTGACTAGCGCGACTCTGATTGCGATAAACTGGTTCATCTATGTCTGGGCGATCATGGAGAATCAGGTCTACGCCGCCAGCCTCGGCTATTATCTCAATCCGCTGATCAATGTTCTGCTAGGCACTCTGTTGTTGGGTGAGCGCCTGAGCAGATGGCAATGGCTCGCAGTCGCGATTGCGAGCGGAGCAGTCGCGCTGCTGCTGGCGGGCGCTTTGACGACTTTATGGATCAGCCTCAGCCTGGCCATGAGCTTCGGCACGTACGGCTTGGTGCGCAAACAAGTCGCTGTCGGATCGCTCCCCGGCCTTACGATCGAATCGGCAATCCTGCTGCTCCCGGCGATCGGGATCGTCACCTGGTACGCACAGACCCCCGCTGGTCCGTCTTTTGGCGGCGATCTTTGGCTCAGCCTCGCAATTATCGCTGGCGGCGTGGTGACCGCCGTACCGCTATTGCTGTTCGCAATTGCAGCGCGGCGCATGCCCTATTCGACGCTCGGCTTTATCCAATTCCTTGCGCCCACCATCGTCTTCATCCTCGGGCTGACCGTGTTCAAGCAGGAATTGCGCCTGGTCCAGCTGGGCAGCTTCGTGCTGATCTGGACCGCGCTGGTGATCTTTGTTGCTGACCTGTGGGCCCGGACGCGGCGCAAACCCGCTCCAGTTACTTAGTCGGCCAGGCGCCAGCCGAGCGTATCCCCAGCATGGAAGGGGACAATTTCCTCGCCCACCATTTGGATGCTTTCTGGCACTTGGATCGGCGAGCGTTCGAGTGTGATCGTCGCCTCGTTCACCGGCAGTTTGTAGAAGCGCGGGCCATTGAGCGATGCGAAGGCCTCGAAATGTTCAATCGCGCCCTCTTCTTCGAACACGGCGAGATAACTTTCCAGCGCGAACGGCGCGTTGAAAATGCCCGCACAGCCGCACGCGCTTTCCTTAGCGCTCCGCAGGTGAGGCGCGCTGTCAGTGCCAAGAAAGAACTTCGGTGAACCGGAAGTCGCGGCCTTTCGCAGAGCGAGCCGGTGCGCCTCACGCTTGGCCACGGGCAGGCAGTAATTGTGCGGCTGAATGCCGCCGACCAGCATGGCGTTGCGGTTGATGTGAAGGTGCTGCGGGGTGATTGTGGCGGCGACGTTCGCACCCTCGCCCAGCACGAAATCGACCGCATCAGAGGTCGTGATATGCTCGAACACCACGCGCGATTTCCCGAATCTGCGGGTGG
>JBCBDF010000178.1:0-5436 GCA_038529875.1 Pseudomonadota bacterium
AATCGACCACCTCGTCAAACCTGTCAGCCGCATTTTCAAAGCTGGGCCACCGCGTCCTGCAAATCGGCTGCGATCCCAAGCATGACAGCACCTTCACACTGACGAAAAAGCTGATGCCGACCGTGATCGACGTGCTGGAAACGGTCGAGTTTCACTCCGAGGAATTGCGGCCTGAGGACTACATGTTCGAAGGCTATAACGGGGTAATGTGCGTTGAGGCGGGCGGTCCGCCTGCTGGCACCGGCTGCGGCGGCTATGTCGTGGGGCAGACGGTTAAACTCTTAAAACAGCACCATCTGCTCGAAGACACCGACGTGGTGATTTTCGACGTGCTGGGCGATGTTGTGTGCGGCGGTTTCGCTGCGCCATTGCAACATGCCGAACGCGCCGTGGTGGTTGCCGCCAACGATTTTGACAGCATCTTCGCGATGAACCGGATCGTTGCCGCCATCGCCGCGAAATCGAAGAATTACGATGTGCGTCTCGCCGGAGTAATTGCAAACAGATCGCGTGAGACAGACGAGATTGATCGGTTCTGCGATCAGATCGGGATGGAGCGCCTCGCGCACTTCCGCGATGTTGATGCAATCCGCCGTTCGAGGCTGAAAAAATGCACCCTGTTCGAGATGGAAGACAGCCCCGAAGTTCAGCAGGCGCAAGACGAATATATGCGGCTCGCCGCAATGCTGTGGGCGGGTGTCGACCCGTCCCAGGCGCAACCGATGAAAGACCGCGACATCTTTGACTTTTTGGGGTTTGAATGATGGCCACACGCTCACCTTCTGGGTTCGATATGCAGCGCGACCGGCTGGCGGATTACTTCGACAGTACGGCGCGCAAGGCATGGATCGACCTCACCTCCGACGCCAAGGTCAGCGGCATCCGCGCGACCGTTCGCGCAGGGCGCGAGGAAATGCGCGCCACATTGCTGAGCTGGCTACCGCGCGATTTGCGCCGCACCCGTGTGCTCGATGCCGGATGCGGCACCGGCGCGCTCAGCATCGATGCGGCGTGCCGCGGTGCAGAAGTGACCGGTATTGATGTCGCCGCAGGCCTGGTCGAAGTCGCGCGCCAACGCACCCCGTCCTTTATCGGGCATGGCCGCATCTATTGGCGCTCTGGCGATATGCTCGACCCGGCGCTTGGCGAGTTTGCACATGTGGTCGCGATGGACTCGCTGATCCACTATTCGGCCAGCGATCTGGTCGATGCGCTGGAGCAATTGGGCGGGCAATGCGGGGGCTCCCTGCTGTTCACTTTCGCCCCGCACACTCGCCTGCTGGGCGCGATGCACAAAGCGGGCAAGTTCTTCCCGAAAAACGACCGTTCACCCGCGATCGTGCCGATCAACGAAGAGGAACTGCGCGCCCGCCTCGCTCGCCTTGATGGCTGGCGCATTGGCCGCACGCAGCGCGTGTCCAGCGGGTTCTACACTTCGCAAGCGATGGAGTTGGTGAAGAGCTGATGGCAAACCGCACCCCCGCATCTGTCAAATGGATCCAGGCGGCTGCCGCCTGGCTTCCGTTCGCGGATGCTGCGAGTGCTGACCTGCCCCTCTCGCGCCTGCTGCGGCTCGCCTTGTTCCAAGTAAGCGTCGGCATGGCGATGGTGCTGCTCAATGGCACGCTCAACCGCGTGCTGATCGTCGAGCTAGACGCGCCTGCTTGGGTCGTCGCACTGCTCATCGCTGTGCCATTGCTGGTCGCTCCGTTCCGCGCGTTGATCGGGCACAAATCCGACACGCACCGCTCTGTGCTGGGCTGGCGCCGCGTGCCCTATATCTGGTTCGGGACTATGATGCAGTTTGGCGGGCTGGCGATCATGCCATTCGCGCTGCTGCTGCTCGGTAAGCCCGAGACGTTTACGCTCGGTCTCATCAGCGCGGCGGTTGCTTTCCTGCTGACCGGCACCGGCATTCACACCACGCAAACCGCTGGCTTGGCGCTCGCAACCGATCTTGCACCCGAGGACAAGCGGCCCCGCGCCGTCGCGCTGCTCTATGTCATGCTGCTGATCGGAATGATGATATCCGCCTTCGTGATTGGCGGGCTGCTGGTCGACTTCACCGCCACCCGTCTGGTGCAAGTAATCCAGGGTGCAGCCGTCTTCACGCTGTGGCTGAATGTCGTGGCACTGTGGAAGCAGGAAGCGCGCAACAAGGAACTGACCGCGCCTGACCGCGAAACACCTGCCTTTGCAGACCTGTGGCGCGCATTCGTGAACGATGGCCGCAATGCGCGGCTGCTAACCGCAATCGGGATTGGCGCTGCGGGCTTTGCGATGCAGGACGTGCTGCTGGAGCCGTATGGCGGCGAAGTACTGGGCCTTTCCGTTGGCGCGACCACCGCGCTGACCGGGGCATGGGCGGCTGGCGCGTTGCTCGGTTTTGTTCTTTCCGGCCGGGCATTGTCGCGCGGCGATGACCCACTGCGCGTGGCGGGCGCAGGCCTTGTCACCGGAATTGCCGCCTTCCTGCTGATCCTGTTTGCCGCGCCGTTCGCATCCGTCACCATGCTGTTTGGCGGCGCGCTGGCGATTGGCCTGGGCCTTGGCCTGTTCTCGGTCGGCACGCTGATCGAGGCGATGAGCATTGCCAAGAGCGAAACCGCTGGCCTTGCGCTCGGTGCATGGGGCGCGGTGCAGGCGACCTGCGCTGGCGTGGCCGTGGCATTGGGCGGCGCGATCAGGGACATTGTTGCCAATCTGGGCGGAGCCAGCGAGGCCGCCCGCGCGACCGGATACACCGCCGTTTATTCCATAGAAATCCTGCTGCTGCTGATTGGCCTGATCGCCATCGGGCCGCTGGTCGGTCGCCAACGCAATACCGGGGAACACGCGCCCGCCAAATTTGAGCTGCGCGAATTCCCGACCTGAAATTGAATGAGAGGAGTGTAAGATGAATGCAACATACATAGTGGGCACGTTTGACGTGGCCGAGCTGGCTTTTCTGCTCTTTTTCCTCTTCTTCATCGGATTGGTGGTCTACCTCAATCGAGAGAGCCGCCGCGAAGGCTATCCGCTTGAGGAAGAGCTGGGCGGCAGGGTCGATCAGGCAGGCAAGAAGCTCAGCGACAATGGCGACAAGGTCTTCAAGCTGCCGCATGGCCGCGGCGAATACATTCCCGAGAATGTCGCGCGCGATCCGGTCGATGTGCCCGGCACGCGCACCTTCGGTTCAGCAGGCGCACCCTATGTGCCCGATGGCGATGCGATGAAATCAGGCATGGGGCCCGGTGCCTATGCCAAGCGCGCGACCTATCCCGATCTCACCGCCGATGGCCGCCCGCGCATCGTACCGATTGGCGCCGCGCATGAGATCGCGATTGCTCCGATGGACGACGATCCTGTGGGCCTGCCTGTCTATGACGCAGACAAAAAGCTTGCCGGTAAGGTCAGCGATGTCTGGGTCGATCAGTCAGAGCACATCATCCGCTACCTTGAGATCACGACCAATTCGGGCAAGCAGGTGCTCGCCCCGATCTTCGTCGCCAAGGTTCAGGGCAAAGGCCTGTTGCTGGGCGATCTCACCCCTCTGGTCGATATCGATGCGATCACCGCCGAGCAGTTTGACGATGTCCCGACACTGGCAACGCCGGGCCAGATCACCCGCGACGAAGAAGAACGCGTGTCCGCCTATTACGGCGGCGGCTATCTTTACGCCAAGCCTGAGCGCGCGGAGCCATGGATATGAGCAAAGACAGCGAACTGCCCGCCTATCCACCGGCGCAAGACGATCCGATGGGCACGCCCACCGATGGCGAGACCGTACTGTGGCAAGGGCGACCTGATCTGCGGGTGCTTGCGCGCACGGCGTTTCACACCCGTCTGATCGGCATCTATTTCGCGGTGCTGACCATTACGGCGCTGGTAATGGGTAGCGTAGGCACGGCCGCGCTGCTGGTCGGGTTCGGCTTTGCGACGCTTGCTTTGCTCTATGCCGCCGCGTGGCTGACGGTTCGCAACACCCTCTATATCATCACTGATATGCGCGTGATGATGCGGATCGGCATGGCGGTGGACAAGCGGATCAACGTCCCGCTCAAAAAAGTCACCGCCGCTCATTTCGCCCCTCGTGGCAAGGGCTTTGGCGACATCGCGCTGGAGCTGGGCGACAAGACGGTGCTCGGTTACCTGCTGCTGTGGCCGCATGCCCGCCCGTGGCAATTCTCGCGTCCTCAGCCGATGCTGCGCGCGCTGGCTGATGCGGAACAGGTTGCGCAAACACTCGCCAGCGCCTCGGCCCAATACAACGCTATCGAACGCGGTGACTTTGCCCCCAAACCACAGGCAGAGACGCGCGAGGATAATGATGGTGCTGCAAACGCCGCGGGCCTGACGGGAGCCGCCGCGTGACTGCCCATTACGAATATGACCACGAGCATGGCGACATCCACAAGGCTCCTGTGATCGCGATGGGCGCGGTGATGGCGATCTCAGTCGCGCTCACAGCCTCAGTCAGCCTTGGGCTGATGGACCGGGTTGCCGTGCCCAGCGAGCTGCGCGCAGAAGCCGGCACAAAGGCCACCGATAGCCGTCAATTGAATTTCTTCGATGCCGATGGCGGCGCGGTAAGCATTGTGGACGCATCCAGCGGTGAGGAAATCGCCCGCTACGAACCGGGTACTGGCGGTTTCATTCGCTCCACCGTGCGCAGCCTCGCCCATGCCCGCCAGGTGCGCGGCATCGGCGCAGAGCCCGCGTTTGATCTAACTCAATGGGAAGACGGTTCGCTTTCGTTAAGCGACACCACCACCGGAAAAAGTGTGGAACTGGGATCATTTGGCGCGACCAATCGCGCCGTTTTCGCCGCATTGCTGGAAAGGGATCAAAGCTAATGCCAACGCACTCCTTCGAAACACCGTGCCGAATATCGGTCGAGCAAAGCTCCTATCATTTCCACGCCCATGTCGAACTGGACGGCGATTACGCCATCGAACCCGGCGACAAAGTGCGCGTCCACGGCGACCCGATCCAGATCCCGTTTGGCCACAGCGCCGTTTATGAGCGCGCCGCGACCATCACCCGCGCTGGCCCGCTCGATCGTGCGATCACGCGCCTCGCAGCCTATTTCGATCTCAAGGAACTGTACGAAGTCAGCTTCAATCCTGGGAGGATCAAATGAACGCTCACGCACCGATAACCAGCGAAGACGCGATGGAGATCGCCACCCAGGACACGATCCTCACCCCGCGTTTCTACACCACCGATTTCGACGCACTCGATGCAATCGATGTGTCGCTGGTGCGCGAGGAATGGGACCAGTTGATCGCCGATATGCTGGGCGATCCGAACAAGAAGCACTTCAAGCACAATGACAGTTTCACCGGCGTGATCGAGAACCTTGAGCCGGAGCTTCGCGCAGAATTTACCGACTTCCTCGTCAGCTCGATGACATCGGAATTTTCCGGCTGCATCCTTTATGCAGAAATCGCGCGG
>JBCBDF010000179.1:0-5389 GCA_038529875.1 Pseudomonadota bacterium
GGTCGATCACACGACCGTGTCTGCGGACATGGCGCGAAAACTGGCGGCAGTGGCGGCAGAGGGCGGCGTTGATTGCGTCGATGCGCCCGTTTCTGGCGGGCAAGCTGGCGCAGAAAACGGTCAGCTCGCAATAATGTGCGGCGGCAGCGACGCAGCGATGGCCCGCGCTGCGCCGGTCATGGATTGCTATGCCAAGTCTATCATACATGTTGGCGAGATCGGCGCTGGTCAAACCGCCAAGATGGCAAACCAGATGTGCATTGCGGGCGTGCTCGCCGGGCTTTCCGAAGCGTTGCGGCTGGCCGAGGCGGCTGGCCTCGACATGGATAAGACCTATCAGGCGATCTCTGGCGGTGCGGCGCAAAGCTGGCAGATGGATAATCGCTGGGCCAGCATGGCCGCAGACAGCTTCGATTTCGGCTTTGCCATCGACTGGATGCGTAAGGATCTGGGCTATGCTCTGGACGAGGCAAAGCGGCTCGGCCTTTCATCGCCTGTAACCGCGCTGGTCGATCAATTCTATGCCGATGTGCAAGCCAAGGGCGGCGGGCGGCAAGACACGAGCGCGCTCGTCTCCCGCCTGCCTAAATCCGATTCCAGGCCAACCAAGGACTAAAACTTCATAATGATCCGGAACATCTCCGCTACCTTTGGCGCAACCGCATTGGCGCTGTTTGCCAGCCCCGCCTCCGCTGACACGCTGGTCTACAACGTCGATGGCATCACGATCGGCGAAGATGGCGAAGTCGATCGCTTTATCGGGCTAGTGTTCGACGACGACGGCACAATCACCGATGTGGTGGAGCGCGGCGAAGAGCGACCGAGCGATGTCGAGTTCGCAATCGATGGCGAAGGCCGTGTCATGCTGCCCGGAATGATAGATGCACACGTCCATGTGATGGGCATCGGGTTTGGTGCGCTGACGCTCGATCTGTCGGATACGGCTTCGCTTGAGGGCGCACTTCAGCGAATCGCGCAATTTGCCGAGGACAATCCCGGGCGCCCATGGATCCTCGGTCGCGGCTGGAACCAGGAAAAGTGGGGGCTTGGCCGCTTCCCAACCGCTGAGGAGCTGGACGCGGTCGTATCCGATCGCCCGGTCTGGCTTTCCCGCGTCGATGGCCATGCAAGCTGGGCCAATACCAAGGCGATGGAGACTGCGGGCGTTGATGCCGCGTCGCAGGCTCCATCAGGCGGGCGAATCATCCGCAAACCGGGCAGTCAGGAGCCCGCGGGTGTTTTCATCGATGCAGCCGAGCAATTGGTCAGCAGGGTTGTGCCCGCGCCGCGCCCGGAAGACCGCGACCTCGCGCTGCGCAAGGCGCAGAACATCCTGTTCGCCAACGGCATTACGGCCGTCGCGGATATGGGCACTTCGATCGAGGATTGGCAGACCTATCGGCGAGCAGGCGACAACGGCACGTTGAAGCTACGCATCATGTCGTACGCTAGCAGCGTGGAGACGATGGAGCTGATTGGCGGGCCTGAGCCAACTCCATGGCTCTACGAAGACCGCCTGCGCATGGGTGGCGTGAAGCTTTATTTAGATGGAGCACTGGGTTCTCGCGGGGCGACATTGAAGGAGCCTTATTCCGACGAGCCCGGCACACGCGGCCTCCCGCTGCTGAGCCAGGCCCAACTACGCAACCTGATGAGCCGCGCCGCGCTCGATAATTTCCAGCCTGCCGTTCACGCAATTGGCGATGCGGCCAATGCTGATGTGCTCGCCGCGATCTCCGAGCTCAATGAGAGCTATAGGGGCGATCGCCGCTGGCGCATCGAGCATGCTCAAATTGCCGACCCGGCTGACCTGCCGACCTTCGGCCAATATGGTATAATCGCTTCAATGCAGCCGCTTCACCAGACATCTGACCGCTTGATGGCCGAGGCGCGGCTGGGGCCGGACCGTTTGGGCGGTGCCTATGCCTGGCGCAGCATCCTGAATGTGGGCGGGCGGCTGGCGTTTGGCTCGGATGCCCCTGTCGAACCCGCCGATGTTTTTGCAGGGTTCGCTGTGGCGATCAGTCGAACTGATGCGAATGGCGAGCCGTTTGGCGGTTGGCGCGCGCAAGAGACCGTAAGCCGCGAGCAGGCGCTCAAGGCCTTTACCGCCGATGCAGCCTTCGCCGGATTTGCCGATGGTCGCTTCGGTCGCTTGGTGCCGGGCGAGCGCGCCGACTTTCTGCTGGTCGACCGCGATCCACTGCTCGCCTCGCCAGACGAAATCCGGGCAACGCAGATCAAAGGCGTTTGGGTTGGCGGAGAACGGGTCGTCGCGCCTTGAACCCACGCGACCTCGCATCGCTTGTGAGGCTTTCGCGATAGGGTATTAGTGGCTGCATCATCAAAAGCGAGCAACCGGATCGGTTTGCCTAGCTTCACGAAGGGTTTTGTCGTTTGATTCGTTTTTGATGTGTCTGCATCTGCGCGAATTCATTACGCAGTTGCAGCATTTGCAGGTCCTCAATGTGCGACAAAAATGCATCAGCTTGGTCACGATTTTCGTAAAGTGCTCATAACAATGGGTTTTTGCATCAGGATTTGGACCATTTGTTTGTGAAATAGGGTTGCCACTCACAATTCACTGCCCTATTAATCAAGCGAGCTTTGAATAAAAATATCAATCAGGAGACTTATCGATGAAAATCCGTACGCTTGCCGTTGCAACTGCAGCAGTATCCCTCGCAGCTACCCCGGCTATCGCAGAAGCCGCGTTTGACCGCACGATTGCGCCGGTCGAAGGTGAAAGCGAACTCGAAGGCGGCTCGGGCATCATCATCGCTCTGCTGGCAGCAGCCGCTGTCATCGCCGGTATCGTAATCGCTGCAGATGGCGACGACGATCCCGTTAGCGCCTAAGAGCTAACCAAACATCGATACAAATTACGGGGTCCTTCGGGGCCCCGTTTTTTTGTGCAATCCGCGTGTGGTTTGAGTTGCGTGGTGCCGACGTCTCTTTTTAACGCAAGACTTAGGTTCCGGAGAGATCGACGCAGCCCAGCCCAAGGTTCAAAAAATAGTCCAGCGGCTCCTCTTCGCAATCAGAGAAGCGCCAAGACCACTGCGATTTGGGTCGACAATAGTCCTAAAACTCAGATGAGCTCACCGTGCCGTCTTCCGGTGCACCATCCGCTTCTGCGCCGTCCTCACCCTGCTCACCTTCATCTTCATCTGTCTTGAAGCCACGTTCCTGTAGGCGCATAAGCAGCAGAGAACCCTCGAATAGCAGCAATAGCGGCACTGCGAGGATGACCTGAGAACCGGGATCGGGCGGAGTGACGATCGCCGCCAACGCAACCACACCGACAATCACATAACGGCGCGCCGCGACGAATTGCTTGCGCGAGACGATCCCAGCCCGGTTTAGCAGCAAAAGCAGCACCGGCAGCAGGAAGCTCATCCCGAATGCCAGGATGAACTGCATCACCAGGCTGAGATATTCCCCTGCCGCTGGCAAAGCTTCGATATCGAGCCCGCCTGCCTCGCCCTCAAAGCCCAGAAACCAGCGAAACGCGGTCGGCATCACCACAAAATAAGCAAGCGCGCCGCCAGCGGTGAAAAGCACCGGAGTCGCGAGCAGGAAAGGCAGAAACGCCTTCTTCTCCTTCGCATAGAGGCCTGGCGCCACAAAGGCCCAAAGCTGGTTGGCGATAATCGGAAAACTGATGAAGAAGCCTGCAAACAGACCGACCTTCAGCTCCACGAAGAAAACCTCATAAAGCTTGGTGAAGATGAGCTGGCCTTCCCCCTCAGGAAACGCATCCTTGAGCGGCCGGACCAGAAATCCGAGGATTTCATCAGCGAAATAGAAGCACACGCAAAACGCCAGGATAAGCGCGATAACGCAGCGCACCAAACGGCTGCGCAGCTCGATTAGGTGATCGAGCAGTGGCGCCTGCGTCTCGTCAATATCCTTGATGCCAATAGCCATACCGCAAGCCCGCTACTCTCCGCTCTTGCCCGAAGGATTTGCGATCGACTTCCCGTCGGCCTCACTCGGCAATGGCAATTCGGGTTCAGCACCCGGCCCATCAACTGCGGGCGCCGCAGGCGCACTCGTCTTCGCTTCAGCGGCAGCGCTCGGCGCATCGGCCTCAGCAGGCGGCGCAACACTGCGCGGTTTAGCTGGTGGAGGACCGGTCATTACCGGCTCACCTGCAGTCTCTGCGGCAGCGCCCGACTGGCGCTTCATGATCGCCTCGTTTTGTGCCTGCCACTTCTTTTCCATGTCTTCGAGCTCAGCCTCGCGCACCATCGCGTCGAGCCCGGTGCGGAAATGCGCCGAAACTTTGCGAACCTTACCAATCCAACGGCCAGCCGTGCGCATCGCCAAAGGCAAATCCTTTGGACCGATCACGATCACCGCGACAATCACGATGACGAGGATTTCTGCGGCACCTAAATCGAACATGGTCGGCTACGGCGCTAGGCCGCTCTTTCGCTAAGGGGTCAGTTCGCGGCGTCTTTCTGATCGGCAGACTTAGTGTCGGCTGCAGGCGCGCTGTCCGCCGTTGGCCCTTCGATCTGGCCGTTCGGCTCAGCCGGTTTGGCGGACGAGGCATCGACATCCTCGCTCATGCCCTTCTTGAAGCTCGAAATGCCCTTACCGAAATCGCCCATCATTTCAGAAATGCGCCCACGCCCGAACAAGACGAGGACTACGATGGCGACGATGGCGATCTGCCAGACACTAAAACCCATGGGGGAATGACTTTCCTTGCTTTACCTTCGCCCAATATAGGCGCGAAGACGACGCTACGCCAGTCGCAAGGGGAAATTGCTCAATACCAGCTAGTCGGTCTGGTCGGTTAGCGGCAGATTATCCTGACCGACCACGCCCTGTGTAAGGCCCGGTTCCGCCTCAAAATCAGTCTCTTCTGTCGCTGCGCAATCCTCGCCGTCTTCCGCTTCGCAATCGGCGTCGCCCGTATCAGGACTCATCGCCTCTTCCAGCGCATCGTCGACTGGATCGAGCAGGCCGGCAGCCTTCAGCTCGTCGATACCCGGTAGATCGCGGCGTGATCCAAGCCCGAAATGGTCGAGAAACTCCGGCGTTGTCGCATAGATCACCGGGCGACCGGGCACTTCGCGGCGCCCCGCAAGCTTGATCCAGCCTGCTTCCATCAACACATCGAGCGTGCCCTTGGCGGTCTGCACGCCGCGGATCGACTCGATATCGGCACGGCTGACCGGCTCGTGATAGGCGATAATCGCGAGCACTTCGGTCGCGGCGCGGCTTAGACGGCGAACCTGCTCTCGCTCGCGGCGCAGCAAATGCGCAAGATCGGGCGCGGTCTCGAAATGCCAGCGCTTGCCGCGCTCGACCAGATGAATGCCGCGCTTGGCATAGTCCTCGGCCAGCTGGTTTAGCCCGTCACGCACGTCGCCAT
>JBCBDF010000180.1:0-5348 GCA_038529875.1 Pseudomonadota bacterium
GCGCATTTCCTTGCGCACCCGGCCGGGTAAGAAGCGTTGCAGAAACAGCAAGCGGCTGGCCATTTTGCCAACCGTGTAGTCGAGCTTGTCGCCATGCACTGCGTTCCAAACCACCTTTGGTACTGTGCTCACTGGGGACACTTCGACCCCGGCATCGATCAGGTCTTCCTTTACCGATTGGTTTGAGTCGCCACTTGTCTGCTCGATGATTGGTGTGTCGATAAAGCCGGGGCAGAGCGCCGACACCTTTATCCCGTCATTGGCCCATTCTGCGTCGAGACTCTGCGTTAATCCGCGCACTGCCCATTTGGTCGCGCAATAGACCGACAAATTGGGTGCGCCGATAATCCCGGCGAGGCTGGCCGTGTTTACCAGGGCGGAGCCTGGTGCGGTTTTCTTCAGATGTGGATGCGCGGCCTGCGCGCCGTAGACTACGCCTTTCAGGTTGACGTCGAGCAGCGCAACGACCTCTTCGCTTGGCTGGTCGACGATTGGCCCGCCATGCCCGATGCCGGCATTGTTGAACATCGCATCAATCCGTCCGCCTGCTGCTGCAGAAAAGGCATCGAGCACCTGGTCCCACTGATCGCGGTCGCGCACGTCGAGTGTGTGCGTGGAACATTGCCCGGCAGGCAACATCGCTTTGGTCTCTTCCAGTCCGGCCGCGTTCACATCGGCAATGCCGACAAACCAGCCACGCTCACCGAAAAACACAGCGACTGCGCGGCCAATGCCGGATGCGCCGCCGGTGATGAAAATTGACCTGTGCCCTGTTGCTTCGCCCATGTGATCCCTCTTCCCAGATTGCTATTTGCAACCTGTTTAGAGCGGCACGGAATGTTTGTCAGCAAATTGTGAGCCCCCGCTTGCGCAGGGGCTCAACGCAGTCTTTACTCCGCCAGCGCTTCCTCAAGGCCAACGACATGCTCAGCCCCTTCGAGGATTTGCGCGGTCGAATCGCCAACGGTATCGCCAATCGCTTCGCTGCGTCCGCCCAGACAGGTGGCGAGGAAGTTCTCGGTGATCGCGGTGTAGGCGATGTTGTTCACCGGCTTGGCAAATCCGTGGCCCTCATCTGGGTAGAGCACATAGGTGACCGGCACCTCCGCCTCTTTCATTGCGCCGACGATCTGATCGCTCTCGGACTGCTTCACACGCGGATCGTTTGCGCCTTGCAGGATCAGCAGCGGCTTGATGATCTGGTCCGCCTTGTAGAGCGGGCTGGCCGCTTTCAACAGCGCGAGGCCCTCCTCGGTGTTTGGATCGCCCATCCGTTCATGGAAAATCTTCACCATCGGCGCCCAATAAGGCGGGATGGTTGCGAGCAAGGTCTCAAGATTGGACGGGCCGACAATGTCCACACCGCAGGCGAATTTCTCCGGTGTGAAGGTTAGGCCAGCGAGCGTCGCATAGCCGCCATAGGAACCGCCCATGATCGCGACTTGGTCGGCGGTGGTGATGCCTTCGGCAATGGCCCAATCGGTCGCATCGATCAGGTCATCGTGCATCTTAAGGCCCCATTGCTTGTTACCGGCATTGATGAAGTCCTTGCCGAAGCCGGTCGAGCCGCGGAAGTTCACTTGCAGCACGGCATAGCCGCGGTTTGCCAGCCATTGCACGCTGCTGGAAAAGCCATAGCCATCGCGAGCCCACGGGCCTCCATGGACCAGCAGCACCATCGGTACGGTGGCTTCCGGACGGGCATTGGCGTCGCTATCGCTGCCTGGCGGAAGCGTCAAATAGGATGGCAGGGTCAGGCCATCGCGGCTTGTAATCTCGACCGGGTGCATCGGTTGCAGCGGCGCACCCTCCAGCTCTGGCCGGGTGACGTAGAATGGTGTCAGTGTTTGGGCTGAACGATCGTAAATGTAACTGCTGCTGGGCGCGGTCAGCGGGTCGTTCCACACGATCCATGTCATGTCGTCATCGGTGCGGCTGGCAATGCCAAACTCGCCATCTAGCTGCTCACCCAGCCATTCGAGCGACGCCTCAATGTCGGGATCGATCGCGGTCCATTCGGTCTTCAGGTAATTCACCGAATAGGCTTCTACCACGCCGGTTTTCGGATCGCGGATCGTGCCGCCAATATCGGCCTTATCGTCCTCTGCAATCAGCGTCTTGTCGCCACTCGTCGTGTCTTGCGCGAATAGGGCGGCGGTGTTGCGACCGCGGCTGTCGAGCCAATACAGCGTGCTGCCATCGGTGGTGTATCCGGCGGGCGAAGTCGTCAGCGAATCTTCCATCGCGGTCGTTTCGAACGGCGCTTCCTCAACCGCATTGTCGGTAACGCGGAAATAGTCGGTGCCGCCAGCTTCATTCTGCCGCATCGCCATCCGCAGGGTCAGCGTGTCATCGGCCATGAAGCCAGCATAGCTTTTATTCTCGTAAACCAGCTCTAGCTCGCCGGTGTTGAGATCTAAAAGATGCACGTCATGGAATTGCGGATCACGGTTGTTGAGACCAACCAGGATCTTATCGCGAATGGTCTCCGAGCCACCGACAATATCCACACGGGTGTTTTCGAACGGGGTGAGGGTGGTCTCCTCGCCGCTCTCCACATTGATGCTGTAAAGCAGGAAATTCTCATCGCCGCCCTTGTCCTGAATGTAGAGCAGGCTGTTTGAATCCGGCGACCAGAAATGCTGGCGGATCGGGCGGTCGGTGGCGCTTGTCATCGCCTTGGCTGCGTCGAGGTTGTCGCGCGGGGCCATCCAGATGTTGAGGACGCCATCCTTGGGCGCGAGCCAGCTAAGATACTTGCCATCCGGGCTGATGCGTCCTTGTGCCTTGGTCGGGTTTCCAAACAGCGCATCGCGCGGGATCAGGGGAAAGCTCTCAACGGTTTTGGTCATCGTTGCTCCGGTATTGGTGGCGTGATGGTCAGCCATGACGGCTGCGGGAAAGGTGATCGCACTTGCCGCTATCGCAGTGGCGAGCAGCTTGGCAGTGAATGGAAGTCGGGACATGGCGGGGGCTCCTCTTGCTTTCAAGTGAGTGTATTGCCTATATAATACACCCATTATATTACACTACGAGGTATTGGGAATAGGGCAGATGGCTGAATTAGAGCGCTCTCAAATAGCGAAGCGATAGGGCCGCTATAACGCCGGATTGGCGTAGAAATGCCAGA
The DNA here is from genome assembly GCA_038529875.1 of Pseudomonadota bacterium. GTDB lineage: Bacteria > Pseudomonadota > Alphaproteobacteria > Sphingomonadales > Sphingomonadaceae > Erythrobacter. The sequence goes on from JBCBDF010000180.1 coordinate 3,131, forward strand.
CCCAGATCGCCATGGCACCGCGATGCGGACGCCAACGCTCGCCGATCTCGCGCAGCTCCTTTTCACCAGGGCGTTCTTCCATTTCGAGCAGGCGCTTCACACCTTCCTGCACAGCCAGATCGCCAGCGGGCCACATATCGCCGCGCCCCTCGGCAAACAGCAGGTATATCTCGGCTGACCAGCGCCCGATCCCCTTGATGCGGGTCAGCTCAGTAATAGCCTCCTCATCATCGGCAGGCAGGTCTTCAAAATCAATTTCGCCAGCGCTCACCAATTCGCACAGCGACCGCGCATAGCCCTGTTTCTGGCGTGATAGGCCGCACGCGCGCAGCGTATCGAAATCACGCTCCAATATGCAGGTGGGTTTGAAATCCTCGCCCAATTCTACTTCGAGCTTGTTCCACATGGAACTCGCCGCAGCGACCGATACCTGCTGGCCGACAATGGTGCGTAGCAAAGTTTTGTAGCCCCGATCGCGCAGCCGTGGCTCGGGATAGCCGATCCGGGCGATCTCGCCTGCGAGCAATTCGTCGTTTTTAGCTAAGGCATCGAGCGAGGCCTTGATTGCAGCTGCGCTCAATCCCACTAATAATTCCTATAGTTACAAACTCGGAAAACTGCCTCTAGCAGCGCGTCCGACAATTCGATAGAGCGCGTCTCCGAAGACGGGGCGTTATAAGGAAAGTGATTTTATGCCGAAGATGATCGTCACCAATCGTGAAGGCGAAACGAGTGAGATCGATGTCGAAGATGGCCTGACTGTGATGGAGGCCATTCGCGACAATGGGTTTGATGAGCTGCTCGCGCTGTGCGGCGGGTGCTGTTCGTGTGCGACATGCCATGTCCATGTCGACGCTGAATTTGTCGGCAAGCTGCCGGAAATGAGCGAGGACGAAGACGACCTGCTGGAATCGAGCGAACATCGCGGTGAGACGTCGCGTCTTTCGTGTCAGATCCCGTTCACTGGCGAGTTGGACGGCCTGAAGGTCACTATCGCTGCTGAAGATTGATTTGGCGTTTGGTGCAGCGGCGTGAGCCGCTTGCGCTGATCCGAGCCACCCACTTCCCCGCCCGGCCACCATATCCTGAGGGAACCCTTGGTGGCCGGGCGGGGAGGCGGGTGGCTCGGTCCAAAACAAAAATGCGAACGCTGGCGCTTGAAGCTATCCAATCAATCAACCAAGCCGAACTGCATTGCCGCTTGCCCCATAAGCCCCTAACTCGCTAACCATGAATATCACTCAGCCTTTCGGCGATACGCTCGCCCTGATTGGAAACACGCCGCTTGTCCGCCTCGCTGGGCCAAGCGCGGCGGTCGGCTGCGACATCTGGGGCAAATGCGAATTTGCCAATCCCGGTTCATCGGTGAAGGATCGCGCGGCGCTTTACATGATCCGCGATGCTGAGGCGCGCGGCGAATTGCAGCCGGGCGGAACCGTGATTGAGGGCACTGCGGGCAATACCGGTATTGGCATCGCGCTGGTTGCCAATGCGCTCGGCTACAAGACCGTGATCGTGATGCCGGATAACCAGTCGAAGGAGAAGATGGACACGCTTCGCGCGTTGGGCGCGCAGCTCGTCCTCGTCCCGCCGACCAAATATGCCGATCCTGCGCATTTCCAGCACACGTCTCGCCGCATGGCGGAAGAGACAGAGGGCGCTGTCTGGGCCGGGCAATTCGACAATGTCGCCAATCGCAAGGCGCACATCGAAGGCACTGCTCAGGAATTGTGGGAGCAAACCGGCGGCAAGATCGATGGCTTCACGTGCGCAGCAGGCACTGGCGGCACAATCGCTGGCGTCGGCATGGGGCTCAAGGAAAAGTCCGAAGATGTCCGCATTGCGCTCACCGATCCCCATGGCGCCGCGCTGTACAATTACTACGCGCATGGCGAGTTGAAGGGCGAGGGTTCGTCCGTTGCTGAAGGGATCGGGCAAGGGCGGATAACCGCAAACCTCGAAGGCGCGCCGATCGACACGCAATTCCGCATTTCCGACGAGGAAGGCATGGTCTGGGTCGAGAAGCTATTGCGCGAAGAGGGGCTGTGCCTCGGGCTGTCCTCCGGCATCAATGTTGCGGGCGCGATCGAGCTGGGCAAGCAATTGGTCGCCGAGGGGCGCGACAATCCGCAGGTTGCCACCATACTGTGCGACACCGGCTTTCGCTATCTCTCCACACTTTACAATCCCGAATGGCTCGCAAGCAAAGGCCTACCAG
>JBCBDF010000181.1:0-5341 GCA_038529875.1 Pseudomonadota bacterium
ATTGCCGGGCGCACGGGCTGGGTCTTGCAGGACCGCCTGTGGGGACCGGGCGAGCCCTAAGAACGCACCCGGCGCACCCGTATTAAACGATCTCAACTGCCACAGCAGTGGCCTCACCGCCGCCAATGCACAGGCTGGCAACACCCTTTGTCTTGCCTTGTTGCTTCAGTGCGTTGAGCAGCGTCACGATGATCCGCGTGCCGCTCGCCCCGATGGGGTGACCGAGCGCAGTGCCGCCGCCATTCACGTTGATCTTGTCGTGCGGAATGCCAAGATCGCGCATCGCAAACATGGCGACGCAGGCGAAGGCTTCGTTCACTTCCCACAGCTCCACATCGTCGGTTGACCAGCCAGCATTGGCAAGCACTTTCTCAATCGCGCCGATTGGAGCCACCGTGAAGTCTTTCGGCTCGCGAGCATGCGCAGCCATCGCTACGACCTTTGCAACCGGCTCAAGGCCCTTGTCATTGGCGATGCTTGCGCGGGTAAGCACAACGGCAGCAGCACCATCGGAAATAGAGCTGGAGGTCGCGGCAGTAATTGTGCCGTCCTTGGCGAAGGCTGCGCGCAGTTGCGGGATTTTGTCCGGGCGGCCCTTGCCGGGTGCCTCATCATTCTCGACCACCACATCGCCCTTGCGGGTCTTCACCGTGACCGGAACGACCTCATCGGCGAACGCACCGCTTTCAATTGCAGCATTGGCACGGCGCAGGCTCTCAATGGAATAATCGTCCATTTCCTCGCGCGTCATCTGGTAGTCGTTGGCAGTATCCTGAGCGAAGGTGCCCATCGCGCGGCCTTCCTCATAGGCATCTTCAAGCCCGTCGAGGAACATGTGATCATAGGTCGTGTCATGGCCGAGCCGCGCGCCAGAGCGATGCTTCTTGAGCAGGTAAGGCGCGTTGGTCATGCTCTCCATTCCGCCCGCGACCACCATATCGATTGTTCCACTGGCCAGCGCTTCACTGCCCATGATGACCGTCTGCATACCGGACCCACAAACCTTGTTCACGGTCGTCGCTTGCACCGATTTTGGCAGACCAGCCTTGATCGCGGCCTGGCGGGCAGGGGCCTGACCCAGGCCGGCGGGCAGGACACAACCCATATAAGCGCGGTCGAACTCGTCACCGCTCACACCAGAGCGCTCAACCGCAGCCTTTACCGCCGTCGCGCCCAGATCGGTCGCAGAAACATCGGCCAATGCGCCCTGCATCCCGCCCATCGGCGTGCGCGCATAAGAAAGGATGACAATCGGATCATTGGCGGAGAACTGGGCCATGAGAGGTTCCTTGGCTGAGAGAGTGAATGTGTGTCACTGGATGATGACTTGGTCGATGTAATGCTGCGCTGCGGCATTGGCAAACCATTCGGCCTGTTTTGGGCATTAGCAATTGGTCGAAGCCAGTCGAAGCTTGTCAGAGCGCGCACTTTACCGCAGAACCCGATGGCAAATCAAAACGGATAATAAATCGGGAGACTGTCATGGCCGACGATCGCAAGGCTGAGCTGGACGCAATTCTAAATCGCCAACGGGAAGCTTTCACCGCTTCGCGCCCTGAGGCAATGGGCATGCGCAAGGACCGGATCAAGCGCGCGATGTCCTTGCTCAAGGAGCATGGTGAGAACCTGTGTAAGGCGATGAGCGCGGATTTCGGCAATCGTGCGATGCAGCAGTCGATGATTACCGACATCGCTGGCACTGTCGGGGCTGGTAAGCACGCGCTCAAGAATATGGACAAATGGGCCAAATCGGAAAAGCGCCCGGTGCAATTTCCGCTGGGTCTGCTCGGAGCAAAGGCAGAGGTGCGTTACGAGCCAAAGGGCGTTATTGGCATCCTGTCCCCGTGGAACTTCCCGGTGAACCTGGCATTTGCCCCGCTTATGCAGGTTTTGGCTGCGGGCAATCGCGCGATGATCAAGCCGAGCGAATTTACCGAGCGCACCAGCCTGCTGATGGCGGAGCTGGTCGATGAATATTTCACGCCTGACGAGGTTGCGGTGATCACCGGCGGGCCGGAGGTGGCGGCTGCGTTTTCATCGCTGCCGTTCGATCACCTGGTCTTCACCGGATCGACGCCGACGGGGCGCAGGGTGATGGAGGCAGCCTCCAAAAACCTCGTGCCAGTCACACTAGAGTTAGGCGGAAAATCCCCGGTTATCATGGGCAAGAGCGCCGACTTTGCCAAAGCGGGTGAGCGCATTGCGCTCGGCAAGATGATGAATGCCGGCCAGATCTGCCTGTCGCCGGACTACATGTATGTCCCGCAGGGCAAGGAGGATGAAGCGATTGCCGGCGTCAGCAACGGCGTCAGCGCGATGTATCCAACGCTGCTCGAAAACGATGATTATGCATCAATCGTCAGCGACCGGCACTTCGAACGGTTGCAAGGCCTGGTTTCCGATGCGCGCGACAAGGGAGCCGAGGTGATCGAGGTCAATCCCGGCAATGAAGAATTTTCCAACGCTAATCAGCGCAAGATGCCACTTACGATCCTCAAAAACGTGACCGACGAAATGGAGGCGATGCAGGAGGAAATCTTCGGCCCCGTCCTGCCGGTCAAGACCTACAAGACGGTCGACCATGCGATCGATTATGTGAACGAGCACGACCGCCCACTGGGCTTGTATTATTTCGGGCAAGACACCGAGGAGCAGGAGCGTGTGCTGACCCGCACGATTTCCGGCGGCGTCACCACTAACGATGTCATCTTCCACGTGTCTATGGAAGACCTGCCGTTCGGCGGGGTGGGGCCATCGGGCATGGGCAGCTATCACGCGATCGAGGGCTTCCGCGAGTTCAGCCATGCGCGCGCCGTATACCACCAACCAAAGATCGATATCGCCAAGCTAGGTGGCTTCAAACCGCCCTATGGTAAGGCGACTGAAAAGGCCGCTGCGGGAATGATGAAATAGGCCAGTTTGCCGGGCGCCTAGGGGCTGTTCCTTAGGCGGCCATCCTGCAGTTCGCCTTAACAACGGCAACTATCCACTAATGCGCAACACACTGCGCAGGGATTTCACCGTTCCCGCTCTTGCGCGCCGTGCACGAGAGGGCTAGGCGATCCGCGGGATTAATCACCATCTGGAAGTTATCGTGGTCGACCTTAGCCAGTATCTGCCGATACTGATTTTCATCGCCATAGCCTTTGGCTTGTCGTGCCTGTTCGTGTTTCTGCCAATGGGCGTTTCGCGGCTGACCGGCGCGCACAATCCGGACGCGGAAAAGCTCAGCGAATATGAATGCGGTTTCCCCGCTTTTGAGGATGCGCGCAGTCAGTTCGACGTGCGCTTTTACCTGGTCGCGATCAGCTTTATCATCTTCGACCTTGAGGCCGCGTTCCTGTTTCCGTGGGCGGTCAGCCTGGGCGAGACGGGCTGGGCCGGGTGGATTGGCATGATGACCTTCCTCGGAATTTTGGCAATCGGTCTTACATATGAGTGGAAGAAAGGAGCTCTGGACTGGGAATGAGCAATCCATCTGACACAGCCGGTCGTACGATTGTTACGCCGCCGACTGCACCGTTGAACGCAGCGCAGGCGGCCGAGCAAATGCCAACTGCACAGGGCGGCGAAGTTCGCCAACCGGATGCGGACTATTTCAACGCGCTCCAGACAGAAGTGAACGACAAGGGTTTCCTCGTCACCTCAACCGAAGACCTGTTCCAATGGGCGCGCACAGGCAGCCTGTGGTGGATGACTTTTGGCCTTGCTTGCTGCGCGGTTGAGATGATCCATGTGAACATGCCGCGCTATGATATGGAGCGGTTCGGCATCGCCCCGCGCGCATCCCCGCGTCAGTCGGACGTGATGATCGTCGCAGGAACCTTGTGCAACAAGATGGCCCCGGCCCTGCGCAAAGTTTACGATCAGATGTCCGATCCGAAATATGTAATTTCGATGGGCAGCTGTGCCAATGGCGGCGGCTATTACCACTATTCATACAGCGTCGTTCGCGGGTGCGACCGGATTGTGCCGGTCGATATCTATGTGCCCGGTTGCCCGCCCACAGCAGAAGCTCTGCTCTACGGCGTGATGCAATTGCAGCGTAAGATCCGCCGCGCTGGGACGATTTTGCGATGACTAGTGTTTGCCAAAATCACCCCGTTCATCCTGAGCCTGTCGAAGGATGTGTGATAGGCCGGTGCCTCGACAAGCTCAGCACGAACGGAGTTGCTGTCTGATGACCGTTGTCCACTCCGCACCGAAAATCGCCTCAAACGACGGCGTGCTTGATGCGCTGACGAAGGCGCTGGGTGCATCTGTGCTGTCCGGCGAAGAAAAGCACGGTGAGATTATCCTCACGGTGAAGCGCGATGCCATCGTTGATGTGCTCAAGACGCTGCGCGATGATCACGCCTACCAGCAGATGATGGAAATCGCCGGCGTCGATTATCCTGATCGGCCTGAGCGGTTCGAAGTCGTCTACATGCTGCTCTCGTTGACCAAGAACCATCGGATCATGGTCAAATGCTCGACCGACGAGGCGACGCCTGTGCCGAGCATTACCGATCCGTGGCCCAATGCCGGTTGGCTGGAACGTGAAGTGTTCGACCTTTACGGAGTGAAGTTCGCGGGCAACCCTGATTTGCGCCGCATCCTCACCGACTATGGTTTTGAAGGGCATCCGTTCCGCAAGGACTTCCCAATGACCGGCTACACCGAATTGCGTTATTCCGAGGATGAGAAGCGCGTCGTTTATGAGCCGGTGAAGCTCGCGCAGGATATGCGCGATTTCGACTTTCTCTCCCCGTGGGAGGGTACGGAATACGTGCTCCCCGGCGATGAGAAAGCCGATGAGAAGGAGGGAGGCGAGAAATGAGCATGCAAATCGAAGAATCGCCCACCACCGACGGCGATGTAATCACCAATTACACGATCAATTTCGGGCCTCAGCACCCGGCGGCGCATGGCGTGCTGCGCATGATTATGGAGCTGGACGGCGAAGTGATTGAGCGCGTCGATCCGCATGTCGGCCTGCTCCACCGCGGCACGGAAAAGCTGATCGAGCACAAAACCTATTTGCAGGCGCTGCCCTATTTTGACCGGCTCGACTATTGCTCCCCGCTTTGCCAGGAGCATTCTTATGTGCTCGCGATTGAGAAGCTGCTCAATCTCGAAGTGCCAGAACGCGCACAATATCTGCGCGTCATGTTCGCGGAGCTGACCCGCATTTGCAATCACATGCTCAATATTGGCGCGCATGTGATGGATGTTGGCGCGATGACGCCGAACCTGTGGGTGTTCGAAATCCGCGAGGATTGCCTCAACTTCTTCGAGCGGGCCTCTGGCGCGCGCATGCACAGCGCATGGTATCGCCCGGGCGGCGTGCATCAGGATGTGC
>JBCBDF010000182.1:0-5282 GCA_038529875.1 Pseudomonadota bacterium
TCTTCGATTCCAGATCGCGCCATTCGCCGTCGAGTTCGTAGCGCGTGCCGCTGTCATCCATTACCAGCTCATAGACATCGACCATGTCCGGGCGGTTCACCGTGTTGGTCCAGCCGAGATGTCGATTGTGGCCCAGGAACGGGAAGGGCGAGCCTGGGAAGTTGGCGCCGGTGAAATGCCAGCCTTCCTCGCTCTGCACGGTTAGCTCGTACCACGCGACCCCGCCGCGCAGCGGCTGGTGCGAGTTCGAGATAAGCGTGGTTGGCCCGCCGGATTTCTCCGGGCTGACAGCAAAGGCGTTGGAGCCGAGCAGACCGGCATCGTCTCCCCAAGGGAGCGGGTGAGCGCGGTGAGCGGCTTGTTCGGTTTCAGCCTGCTCATCTTGGTTTTCGGCAGCGGTTTCGTCGCGCGGAAAACCGGGAATGTCCGGCCCAAATTCGCGCCGCAGCGGTTCACCCTCGACCAGTGGACCAATAATGTTGGCAAGCCCGAAGAAGAAGGGCTGGCGCAGCGCAAATCCGGCGGCAATGTCCTCGCCGTTCATCGGGAACAGGTTGGCAAGCTTCACCTCTTCGCCGTGTTCTGCTGCATATTGGTTGAGGCCGCTGGCATAAGCTTCGAACAAAGCGCGCGTATCCGCTGGCAGATTGCCATAATGCCGCTCCGCCGTGCCGCGTGCGTCGATCAGGTGATAGGCGAAGTCGAACACTGCGCCATCCTGCCCGGCAATCGCGCCGTAGCGTCCGCGCGACATCGCCGCCACGTCTTGCAGCGTAAAGAAATCGTCCTCTGCCTGAGCATAGGCGACGCCAAATGCAACGTCAGCATCGGTCTCGCCATAGATATGAGGAACGCCAAATTCGTCGCGGATGATCTCGACCTTGTACTGGCGCTGGGCCGTGCCAGCGGGCGATTGCGGGTCGTGTGCGGCGAATGGCTCCCACGTCGCCAGCGCGATAAACCCTGCCACCAGCAATACCAGCAGCGCCCAGCCGCCGCGCTTCGCCCATTTCATCGATTGTCTCTCCCACACTCTCTTGACGCCAGCATCGCGCGGAGGCGGGCCGTCGTCAACCGGGGATGCGCCGGGGAAGATCGCGAAGCCAGCCGCGCTATCATGCAACTCTTGCAAAGCGTATTGCCGAACCCACCTAGTTGAGTAATACACGTTGATTGGTAAAACTGACCAGAGGGCTTGTGTTGCCTAAATACAACACTATATCGAGCCGGTAATTTATGAGGGAATCCAGATGAATCTCGAAAAGTTCACCGACCGTGCCAAAGGCTTCCTGCAAAGCGCGCAAACCGTAGCCATCCGCATGAACCACCAGCGGATCACGCCGCTGCACCTGCTTAAGGCGCTGCTCGAAGATGAAGAGGGCATGGCCGCTGGCTTGATCCAGCGCGCGGGCGGTGAGCCCGGCCTGGCAGTAAGCGCGGTCGATGCCGGTCTGGCCAAGATTCCTGCTGTGAGTGGTGGCGGTGCTCAGCAGACCCCCGGCCTCGACAATGATGCTGTGCGCGTGCTCGATAATGCCGAACAGATCGCGGAGAAGGCGGGCGACAGCTATGTCACCGTAGAGATGCTTCTGGTTGCGCTGGCCCTAGCGCCGGGTGCGACCGGTGAGGCGATGAAAGCAGCCAGCGTCACGCCACAAAGCCTCAATTCGGCAATCGACCAATTGCGCGGCGGCAAGAAGGCGGACAGCGCCAATGCCGAAAGCGCCTATGAAGCGATGGAGAAATACGCCCGCGATCTGACGCAGGCGGCGCGCGACGGCAAGCTCGATCCGGTGATTGGCCGCGACGAGGAAATCCGCCGCACGATCCAGATCCTTGCGCGCCGGACCAAGAACAACCCAGCACTGATCGGCGAACCGGGCACCGGTAAGACCGCAATTGCCGAAGGGCTTGCCCTGCGGATAGCCAATGGCGACGTGCCGGATAGCCTCAAAGGGCGCACGCTCATGTCGCTCGATATGGGCGCGCTGATCGCTGGTGCAAAATATCGCGGTGAGTTTGAAGAGCGGCTCAAAACCGTGCTTGACGAGGTCAAGAACGCCGATGGCCAGATCATCCTGTTTATCGACGAGATGCATACGCTGATCGGAGCGGGGGCGAGCGAAGGCTCTATGGACGCCTCCAACCTGCTCAAGCCTGCACTGTCGCGGGGCGAGCTGCACTGCATCGGTGCAACCACGCTCGACGAGTACCAGAAATATGTCGAGAAAGACCCGGCGCTCCAGCGGCGCTTCCAGATGGTCTACATCGACGAGCCGAGTGTTGAGGACACGATTTCGATCCTGCGCGGCCTTAAGGAGAAGTATGAGCTGCACCATGGTGTGCGCATCACCGATGGCGCGCTGGTTGCCTCGGCGCAGCTGTCCAACCGCTATATCCAGAACCGCTTCCTGCCCGACAAAGCTATCGACCTGATGGACGAGGCGGCATCGCGCATCCGCATGGAGGTCGAGTCCAAGCCTGAAGAGATCGACGAACTCGATCGCCGAATCATCCAGCTGAAGATCGAGGAGAGCGCGCTCGAGAAAGAAGATGATGCGAATTCGCAGGACCGTCTTGTGAGCTTGCGCGAAGAATTGGCTAACCTTGAGCAGGAAAGCGCCGAGCTGACCACGCGCTGGCAGAATGAGCGCGACAAGATAGAATCTGAAGGCAAGATCAAAGAGCAGCTTGATCATGCTCGGCTGGAGCTGGAGCAGGCGCAACGCGAAGGCGATCTCGCCAAGGCGGGCGAGCTTTCCTACGGCACAATTCCCGAGCTCGAAAAGCAGCTCGAGGCGGCAGAGGAACTTGCCGATGACGCTTTGCTGCGCGAAGAAGTGACCGAAGAGGACATTGCGAGCGTGGTGGCGCGCTGGACCGGCATCCCGATGGAACGGATGATGGAAGGCGAGCGCGACAAGCTGCTGCAGATGGAAGAGATCATCGGCAAACGCGTAATTGGCCAAGAGGAAGCCATCATCGCCGTGTCGAAGGCGGTGCGCCGGGCGAGGGCGGGTTTGCAGGACCCGAACCGCCCGTTGGGCAGCTTCCTATTCCTCGGCCCAACCGGCGTCGGCAAAACCGAGCTGACCAAGGCCCTCGCGGAGTTTCTGTTCGACGATGATCAGGCGCTGGTCCGCATCGACATGTCCGAATTCATGGAGAAGCACTCGGTTGCGCGGCTGATCGGTGCGCCTCCGGGCTATGTCGGCTATGATGAGGGCGGTGTGCTGACCGAGGCCGTTCGCAGGCGCCCCTATCAGGTGGTGCTGTTCGACGAGGTTGAGAAGGCGCACAGCGATGTCTTCAACGTGTTGCTGCAAGTGCTCGACGATGGCCGTCTGACCGATGGGCAGGGCCGGGTGGTCGATTTCTCGAACACGCTGATCATCCTGACTTCAAACCTTGGCAGCCAGTTCCTGTCTAACCTTGGCGATGACCAGAAGGTCGCCGATGTTGAGAATGAGGTGATGGACGTGGTGCGTGGGCACTTCCGCCCAGAGTTCCTCAACCGGCTGGATGAGATCATCCTGTTCCACCGCCTGGCGATGGAGCACATGGCGCCAATCGTCGCGATCCAGGTCAAGCGGGTGCAGAAGCTGTTGACCGATCGCAAGATCGAACTGGACCTGACCGAGGCAGCGCTGCGCTGGCTCGGCCGAGTGGGTTACGATCCGGTTTACGGCGCGCGGCCGTTGAAGCGTGCGGTGCAGCGATATTTGCAAGATCCGTTGGCTGAAAAGCTGCTCGAAGGCGAGGTGCCAGACGGCTCAACGGTGAGAATCGATGAGGGCGATGGCGAGCTGAAAATGACGGTGGAATGACGTCGCGAGGTGGCTTCATCCGACCTATTCCACACTTGAAAAAAAGGGCCCCGCTTTCGCGGAGCCCTTTTTTGTTGGTTGCTCGATTGCTTAGTCGAGTTCGACGCGGAAACCCGCATAGAATGTACGACCGAAGTTATCGTAAATGCCCGAGCCTGCGCCAGCCCCGGTGAGGCCCAATGGTGGTAGTTCGTCAAGAACATTGTCGATACCAGCGAAGAAGGTTGCCCGCTCTTCGACTTCCCAGTCCAGACGGATGTCTTGGTAGAAGACATCACCGTAATACCGTTGACCATTGGCCAGTGGGTTGTTTGGCGGGTTGCCGTTGAATGCGAACTCGTCTTCATACTCGTTAATAAGCTGGCGTCCGATATAGCGGACGTCGTAGCTGATACCAAAATCACCGATCTCGTAATCCACGGAGAAGTTCGCAGCGAAAGTTGGATCGCCCAACTCGCTCTGGATGCGGTCTGGCTCTTCCGGGTTGGCAATGTCTAGGAACGCGACATTGCGCAACACGTAGTTTGCCAGGAAACGCAGCGACAGCTGGCTGTCATTGTCGAAAGTCCGACGATAGCGGAAGTCGAAATCGAGCCCTTCGGTTTCGAGAGCCGCGAAGTTGAACGAGCCACCGACAAGAACTGGATCGGCGAAAAAGTTCGTAGCGGGGTCACGTGGGTTAATCGATGGACAGAACGCATTGTTCGGGAAGTTGCCCGGATCGGCATCGAAGCAGTTGTCGAGCACTTGTTGCGCGCCAACTGCAGCGATCACGTTAGTAATATTGATGTTGTAATAATCAATCGTCATCGCGAAACCAGGCAAAAATTCCGGTTCAAAGACGACACCAACCGTATAGCTTTCCGATTCCTCTTCTGCGAGCAGCGGGTTGCCACCAGTCAGAAAAGGTAGGGATGCCGCACGAGCATCTACGTTAACGAAGTTATCAGCTGGTGCAATGCCGATAGCTGTACAGTTCGCCACTCGGTTCGGGCCGGCCGTGTTGATGTTTTGGATATCACACGGGTCATCCAGAAACGCAAAGTTCTGAGACTGGGGCGAGAACAAATCACTCGGGTTTGGAACACGCACCGACTTAGAGAAGTTACCGCGGATGCGGAGATCTTCGATAGGCGACCAAACCGCACCAGCGTTCCAGGTGAACACCTTGTCAGCAGCTGTGTTGTAATCCGAGTAACGTGCTGCGCCTTCGACTGTGAATTCATTGATCAGAGGCATATCGGCGAGTAGCGGGATGCGCAATTCGCCGAAGACGCTCTTCTCGGTGAATTTCGGTGGATCGAAGGTCGGGATGATATTGAGGAACGTCGCACCCGATTGGGTCAGGTCATCGAAGTCGGAAAACGAGGTTTCCTCCCGGTACTCGGCACCCAGAGAGAATGCGACCGGACCACCTGGAAGTTCGAACAGCTGTGAGAGGTCACCGCTTGTAAA
>JBCBDF010000183.1:0-5274 GCA_038529875.1 Pseudomonadota bacterium
CCGTGCAGCTTGTGCGCAGACATCGCGATCATATCAGCATTCGCGACTTGCATCTTGCCATAGGCCTGGACCGCATCGACCAGGAACAGCGCGTTGGCTTCCTTGGCGCGGCGGTGCCAATCCAGCATGGGTTGGATGGTGCCAATCTCGTTGTTGACCTGCATCACCGCGATCATGCGCGTGTGTTTCGGCAGTTCCTGCGCGGGATCGCAAAGGCCCTCTTCGTCAACGTCCAGCACATGATGCGCCCCAGCCGCCCGCGCGGTATCGCCGACGGCGGAATGTTCGATGGCTGAGAAAGCCACCAGCCCATCACCGTCAGTGCCGCGGATCGCGAGGTTGAGCGCCTCGGTCGCGCCGCTCGTGAAAATGACCTTGCCGCCGGGCGGAAACAGCGCCGCGACCCGGTCGCGCGCCAGCTCAATCGCGGCTGCGGCTTGGCGACCCATTCGATGCGGGCTGTGCGGATTGCCAAAACCGATGCCGTCCGGCCCATCGAGCCAGCGCAGCATCACATCCCGCGCCTCCGGCGCTAGCGGCGTGGTCGCTTGGTAGTCGAGATAGATCATTGACAAGACCCTCTAACCGCTCGCCCTGAGCCTGTCGAAGGGCTGTTCTTCTTTTTCGGTGCAGGTTCCAGAAAAGAAGTACGGGGCTTCGACAAGCTCAGCCCGAACGGGTTGTCTCTAAGCAAGGCTTTTCCATGCCGCGGCAAACTGTTCCAGCTCATCAGAGGTTGTGCTCCAGCCGACACTGACACGGATCGTGTTGGCAGCAATCGCGGGATCGGCCTGCATCGCTTGGAGAACGTGGCTGGTCTTCATGGTGCCGGACGAGCAGGCGCTGCCTTGGCTCACCGCAATACCAGCCATATCCAGCCGCATCACCTGCGCAGAGCCAGACATATTGGGCATAGCAATCGCGTGAATGTAGGGCGTTGGGTTGGCCAAGTGGTCGGACAGCCAAGTGCCGCCAAGCGCGCGGCATTCATCCGCAAGCTGATTGAGTGGTTCGAGCACTTCCGGCGAGACATATGGGTTAGCACAAGCCTCCAACGCCGCCGCCATGCCCATCGCTCCCGGCAGGTTCTCTGTCCCGCGCCTATATCCGCGCTCATGTCCGCCGCTGGGTTCGAGCATGGCGTAGTCTTTCACAAGCAGCGCGCCGACACCAATCGGCCCGCCAAATTTATGCGCGGAGACGATGGCCATGTCGGCATCCGACGGCACAGGCTCCTTGCCAGCGGACTGGGCGCAATCGCAAAGCAGCAACCCTCCTGCTTCGTGCACAAGGGCGGCAATACGAGCGATGCCTTGCTTCCCGCCAGTTTCAGAATTCACGCGCTGAGCGGCCACCAGAGGCCGTTCCCGTTGGACAGCCTCCGCCAGCACGTCAAAGTCCAGCGCTCCATCGGGCCGCACAGGCAGTCGTTCGGCATCGGGCGCCGCCTTCAAAATCGCATCGTGCTCAGCCGCGCCGACCAACCGCGCGCCTGCCTTCGCAGACTCAAGCGCCAGGCTCGCCGCCTCGCTCGCCCCGCTCGTAAAAATCAGCTCGCCATCCCAGCCCAGCGCCGCCTTTATCCGCTCGCGCGCATCCTCCAGCGCGGCGCGTGCTTTGCGCCCCTCTGCATGGGGGCTCGAGGGATTCGCCCACATCGCAAAGCCTTCCTCCATCGCGCGCTTCGCCTCCGGGCGCAGCGGCGTTGTCGCGGCGTGATCAAGATAAATCCGTGGCTTAATGGGAAACCCTCACAAAAAATTGCGATTCTTTCATCAATTCCTATATAGGCCGCAACTTCGCGTGAACCAGCCGGTCGCTCGCGCACACAAAAATTACAAGGTTTCCGATGCCATCAGTCATCTTTCCCGGCCCAGAAGGCCGTCTCGAAGGTCGTTTCTCACCCCCTCCGCGCCCACGCGCCCCGGTTGCCATGATCCTGCATCCGCACCCAGAGGGCGGCGGCACGATGAATGACCGGATCGTTCAAAGGCTCTACAAGACCTTCGCCGATCGAGGCTTTGCAACTTTGCGGTTCAACTTTCGCGGCGTGGGCCGCAGCCAGGGCAGCTTCGACAGCGGAATTGGCGAGCTTTCCGACGCGGCAAGCGCGCTCGATTGGGTGCAATCGATCCACCCAGAGGCGCAGACCACATGGGTCGCTGGCTATTCCTTCGGCGCGCTGATCGGCATGCAATTGTTGATGCGCCGCCCGGAAGTGCGCGGCTTTATATCTGTCGCGCCCCCGGCCAACATGTACGATTTCTCGTTCCTCGCGCCATGCCCGGCGAGCGGCATCTTTGTGCAAGGAGCGGCTGATACCGTTGTGCAGCCGACCGCCGTGCAGAAGCTGGTCGACAAGCTGCGCACACAAAAGCACATCACCATCCATCACGAAGAGATCCCGCGGGCGAATCACTTCTTCGAGAATGAGACGGATGAGCTGATGGCTTCGGTCGACAATTATCTCGACTTCCGCCTGTCGCCGGATTGCCCAATCAAATAATCAGAAGATTATTTGATTGGATTTGTTTGATGCCCTCATGCGCCGGGCGGCTGCGCGGCAAAAGCCGCGGCGGGCAGTCGCCCTTGCGACGCCTATGGCGTCGATCCAGCACATTGCCGGCGGCTTGATTGCAAATCTCAGGCACGCCTGCGGCCGCTTGGCCTTGCGGTCAGCTACCAAGCCAATAATAGAGCAGAACAGCGAGCCTAGATATACCGTCATCCCCGCGCAGGCGGGGATCAAGAACGGCCAGTTCAGCTCATTGACGCCCTGAATCCCGGATCAAGTTCGGGGTGACGAACTGGACGGTCTTTGAGCCGTCTCTCCGCTCACCAGTGGTATAGGCTGATGGACATTTGCTGCACTCAGCTCCACCCGTAATCGGAGCAACTCCGATTTCAGTTTCATCCCACAACGCGAAAGTGCTTGTCACAATAAAGTAATGTTGTAACATGTCTTTCGAGCGGTGCCTTAAGGGCGACTAATCGCTCAAGGTTGCCGCTCCTTGATGAGAGGAGCATTGCCATGAGCTATGTCACACAAAAGCAAACCCACCAGCCGGTCGCCATCCTCGGCGCAATTGGCATCCCTGCAGCTTTTGCTGGATTGCTGGTCGTAGGCCTCGCTGTAAAAGCGGTCGTCAATGATGCGATTGACGATGGATTCACAGGAGTAACTGTCACTCCAACGATCCCTCCTCCCCCGCCAAAACCAATTGAAGAGCCTGATCCGAGTCCGAAGACGCAACCCAGTGAAACAATAACCTACGCTCCAGAGACGCCGTTCCCCAATCCAAGCCAACCATCCGGTGTTGAAACGACAGGCGAGTTGACGCCGTTCGATGGCGATATTGATTTAGGAGGGGTCGACACCGGCGATCTGGGCATTGGCGATGGCATCGGCTCAAAACCTGCCTTCGATCCAATCGCGGCCAAGCCCGCCAACAATCCATCCCGCTGGGTCACAGACCGCGATTATCGCAGCAGCTGGGTGCGCCGCGACCTTTCAGGCACCGCTGGATTCCTGCTCCAGATCAGCGCGTCAGGACGCGTCACCGATTGCTCAATCACAAGCTCCACCGGTCATAAGGCTCTGGATGCGGCAACCTGTAAATTGATCGCCAAGCGCGCGCGGTTTGACCCTGCCATGGATGGCAATGGCGCACCGACGGCGGGAACCTATAGAAGCTCGGTCAACTGGCAACTGCCTGAGTGAGAAGGGAGAAAGTATTTTGAGAACCTAGCCTCCCGCACCCCCCGCTCTTCCACCCGGATTTTATCCGAAAATGTTCTGGGTGGAAGGGCGGGGGGCGCGGGAGGCTACGGATTCAACACAGACACAATACCGCAAAAACTACTCTGCCGCTTCGATTTGCTCCACCGGGGCCACGCCGCTTTCATCGGGTAATGTCCAGATCATCACATTGGCAATCGCGATCACCGCTAGCAGCACCATCAGTGCCGGCTGCTTGATCGAACCTGTCCGCCGCCACAGCATAATGGCCCCGATAATCAGGACAAAGGCGGCAAGCATCACGATGGAAAGCACGATATTCATTGGGATTTGCTTCCTGTCGCTGAATGGCCAATAGTGCAACTGTCATATGGCTAGAACATGCGACGGTTAGCCCCTCACAATCAAAACAATGGAGGACAGGATGGGAATTTTCAGCTCAATCAAAAACGCGGTTTTCGGATCGGACGAAGACGAAAAGCCAGCAGCACCGGCCACGCCAGCGCCCAACGCGGCCCCTGCAGAACGTGCCGCGATCAGCGAGGTGGACGTGGTAGCCCGGATCAGCAGCATCCCAGGGGCAGACAAGCTCAACTGGAAGACGTCGATTGTCGATCTGCTGAAGCTCGTCCAGGTCGATCCCAGCTACGCGAACCGCAAGGAACTGGCCCAGGAAATGGGGAACACCGATTATTCGGGCACGGCTGAAGACAACATCGCGCTGCACAAAGCGGTGATGCAGAAAATCGCCGATGCGGGCGGCATCGTGCCGGATGAACTGAAGAACTGATTTGCGCAGGTCATCTACGGAACGGAGCGAGCGTTTGACACTCCCCGTGTCGCGCGCCAAACGGCACCGATGACCCAGACAAACCTAAAGATCACGCGCCGTCAGGCCCTCTATGGGCTTGGCGGCGTTTCTGCATTGGCGCTGCTGCCGGCCTGCAAGCAGCTGGGCCTAGACGCTACAGATGGCGGCGAATTTGCCGCGCTGGAACCAGACGCCGCGCTTGAACAGATCGGCTATGACATGCTCGCGCATGAGCCGGCGCGGGCAACCTCGCTTGGTGTCGACACCGGCGACTATGCGGCATGGCGCGGCACGTTCGGTACACCTGGGCCAGAAGGTCGCGCACAGTATGCCTCCACGCTTGAGCGGTTGCGCGACGGAGCGAGGTCCTACCCCAAAGACGGACTGACCGCCGATCAGCTGACAAGTTTCGAAGTCGTCGAAAGCGCCTTTAGCAAGGCATTGGAAGGCTTTGCCCTGCCCTATGGCGATGTTGCCGTCGGCAGCTGGCGCAACGCACCCTATGTCGTCATCCAGAACGTCGGCGCCTATATCGATATGCCGCGCTTCATGGGCTCTAGCCAGCCGCTAAGCACAGCGGAAGATGTCGACTATTACCTCAGTCGCCTAAATGAAATCCCCGCCGTCCTCGATGGTGAGAATGAGCGGATGCAACAGGCGCGCGGCATGGGTGTGGTCCCGCCAGACTTCCTGCTCGACAAGGCGATTGCGCAAATGGAAAGCA
>JBCBDF010000184.1:0-5168 GCA_038529875.1 Pseudomonadota bacterium
GCAGTGTTTGCATGGGTAAGCGCCTTTTCTATCCAATCTCGTCACCCTTAACTTGGTTCAGGGTCCATCCCTACGCGAACACAGAAAGTCGAGCGGGCGATGGATGCTGAACCGAGTTCAGCATGGCGGTTGATTCACGCTGATCTACTTTTTGGGTTGGTAGGTTTGATCTTCAGTGGGGAAGCTGCGCGCGCGCACTTCTTCGGCGTAGGTCGCAACCGTCTTGTCGATAACCTCCGCGATGTTCTCGTAGCGTTTAACGAAGCGGGGCACCCGCTCGAACATGCCTAGCATGTCTTCGGTGACGAGAACTTGGCCGTCGCATTGGGCAGAGGCGCCAATGCCAATGGTCGGGCAGGAGACAGCCTTAGTCGCGGCGATGGCGATGGGTTCAACCACCCCTTCGATCACAATGGCGAATGCGCCGGCTTCATTGAGCGCCTTGGCATCGCTGACGATCTTGTCCGCTTCGGCATCGCTGCGCCCGCGCGCGGCATAGCCGCCCAGAACGTTCACCGCTTGCGGGGTCAGACCGACATGGCCCATCACCGGAATGCCGCGATTGGTCAGGAAGTGGACGGTTTCAGCCATTGCTTCGCCGCCTTCCAGTTTTACCGCTGCGGCCCCGGTTTCGGCCATGATCCGGCTGGCGGTGTCGAACGCTTGCTCTTTGGAAGCCTCATACGATCCGAACGGCATATCGACGACGACGACGCTGTGATAGCTGCCGCGCACCACCGCCGCGCCATGCGCGATCATCATTTCGACCGTCACCGGCAGGGTGGAATCGAGCCCGTAGATCACCTGACCGAGCGAATCTCCGACCAGCAACAGGTCGCAATGCGTATCGAGCAATTGCGCCTGGCGCGCGGTGTATGCGGTCAGCATCACCAGCGGTTCCTTGGTCTCGCCATCCTTCTTGTGATCGCGAATGCGCGGCACGGTCAGGCGCTTGCGCGGACGCGGGGTGGGGTTGGCACGGCTGGTGCTCGTATCGAGCTGGAATGTGGTCGACATGGGTGTAGCCTCTAGCGGCGCGAGGCGAGCTTGGCAAAGCTGCGCCGTGGAGCGTTTGCAAGAGGCGTTTACGCGCGCGCAATTTTCTTGCATGACTTCGCGCGAAACAATTTGCGCCCGGGGAGGCGCGTAAGAGGGTAAGACTTACATGGTTGCTACTGCCGGTTCGAGCGCGCGCGAAGGTTGGTCCTCGCGCACTGCATTTATTCTGGCTGCCGTCGGTTCTGCGGTGGGCCTGGGCAATATGTGGCGTTTCCCCGCTGAGGCGGGCGAGAATGGCGGCGGTGCATTCGTCCTGTTCTACATTTTCTGCGTCTTGCTGATTGGCCTGCCGGTTCTGCTGTCAGAGGTGTTGATCGGGCGGCATGGCCAGGCCTCCGCGCCTGAAAGTGTGCGCCGCGTGGCAGCAGATTCAGGCGCCCCGCAAGGCTGGAGCATTCTGGCCTCCATGGGTGTGTTTGCCGCTTTCCTGATCCTCAGTTTCTACTGCGTCGTGGGTGGATGGGTGCTGTATTATATCGGCGTGTTCATCGGCGATCTGGTGCAGACGGGCCTCGTCGGCGGCGCATTCGAAGGGCGCGCGGCCAGCGATATCGAGGGGCTGCTTCCCGGATTGTTCGGCAATGGCACCCTGATGGTTGGGCTCAATCTCGGCTTCCTGGCGCTGACGATCTTTTTCGTCGCGCGCGGTATTTCGAGCGGGATTGAATGGGTCGCGGTCTACCTGATGCCGATGTTCTTCGTGCTGTTCCTCGCGATCACCGTGTACGGCGCGTTCACGGGTGAGTTCAGCCAAGCCGTGTCTTACCTCTTCACGTTCGACTTCTCGAAACTGACCGGCGAAGTGATGCTGGCCGCGGTCGGGCAAGCGTTTTTCTCGCTTTCACTGGGCGTCGCGGGCATGATGACCTATGGCGCTTACGCCAGTCGTGAGACGAATTTGGGCAAGACGTCCGGCATTATCGCCAGCGCGGATACGGGCGTTGCCTTGATCGCGGGCCTTGCGATTTTCCCGATTGTGTTCGCCGCTGGTCTATCAGCCAGCGCCGGTCCGGGGCTGATGTTCCAGTCGCTGCCTATCGCGTTTCAAGCCATGCCGGTTGGCTCGCTGATCGGTTTGCTGTTCTTCACGATGGTGTTCTTTGCTGCGTTGACCAGTTCGGTTTCACTGCTTGAGGCGCCGACGGCTTACATGATCGACAAATTCAACCTGCCGCGACCGGTCGCAACCGGGATCGTGGGCATGGGCGCGGCGGTGCTGGGCGTTTTGTCGGCACTGTCATTCAACGATATGGCCGATTTCCGTCCGCTCGGCTTCATCCCGATCTTTGCCGATGCGAATTTCTTCGACGCGCTTGATGGAGTGACGGCGAAACTGTTC
This sequence comes from Pseudomonadota bacterium, assembly GCA_038529875.1. Lineage (GTDB taxonomy): Bacteria > Pseudomonadota > Alphaproteobacteria > Sphingomonadales > Sphingomonadaceae > Erythrobacter. The sequence continues at coordinate 2,399 of JBCBDF010000184.1, forward strand.
ATGCCAATCGGCGCGATCCTGACCTGCATCTTTGTCGGCTGGGTCGCGGATGCGCGGCTGATCGACGATGAAAACGGTCTGGACGGAGCGTTGCACCAAACCTGGCGCGCTCTGGTGCGGTATGTGTGCCCGATCGTGCTGACTGTCATCCTGGCGTTCGGCCTGTTTGGTTGATCTGCAACACTCCATTTCCGTTAGGCCGGATATCAAAAACGCTTACTCGCATGCGCTTATAGGAGTTTCTTGGCAAACCACCTCAGGGCAGGCGATACCGCGTGACCATATGCGGAACCGCTACTTACTTGCTGGTTATTATTCATTTACCAATATCGCTTATGACTCACCGTCATGAACATGCACAGCATCCCACGCGCGGCTGATCGCAAGCCGCTGAGTCTCATGGTCAAGAGCCGTGTGCGCTCGCGCGTCGTGTTCGTCGACCTGATCGATATTTCCGAAGGTGGCTGCAAGATCAAAGCCCGCTCAGGCTTTGCCAGTGTCGGCGACCGGGTGGTGATGAAGGTCGATGGCATCAATGCCCCAATGGGCACGATTGCCTGGGTCGAAGGTGAGGTTGCCGGTGTTGCCTTTGAAGGGCAGATGCATGCCGCGATCATCGATTACCTTTGCAGGGAAAACGGCGCAAAGCTGACCGATTTCGAACCGAAGAAGTAAGCTCTCTTGCATCTTGGCGCACAATTGATTGCGCCCACAAAAAGGGGCCGACACTGCGGTGCCGACCCCATACACTCTCGCAAATTGCCAGCTATCAACTTGGATTGAATGGCAATGAGCTGTGGTGAAGGACGATTTTCAGATCGCCGTTCTCGTCTTTTTCGTAGGCGAATGAATACTCCACCTTGGTGTCGTTTCCATCGGTGCCGGTGAAGAAGTAGTTGCCCATGGCCACGGCCATGTCACCATCTTCGTCGATCACAGTGCCGTTGTTTTCCCAACGGACGGCGGTGTAGGGGGCGATCGCGAACCCGCCATCTTCGGTGCCCTCTGTGCCTACGAAGTAGCTCAGAGCCTCGTCAAAGCTCTCGCGGAACTGATCTTCGGCAGCCAGCGTCGGCTTGAAGAGGATGGTCGCATCCTCGCCATAGGCATAGTGCGTGTTTATGTGCTCTTCGGCGCGCGCGCGGAAATCACCTTCTTCGGTGAACACCTGCCCGATGGCGACAATGCCTTCGCCCCAAGCGGTCTGTGCGGCTGCGACCTCTTCGGCGGTAATTGGGCTGGCATTGGCAGTGGTGGTGTCACCCGTTGTGGCGGTCTCTCCACAGGCTGCAAGCGCGAGCGCACTGGCGCCGATCACGGGGACAATCGTCAACTTGTTCATCTTTTTACTCCCTTCGAGGGGAGCGTTTTTTTGCCCCCCCAAAACAGCGGCATCTTGCCGTAGGTTACGTCCGACATCACGAGCAGGATTGCTCGCCAGAGGGGCCCGGTCCGTGAGCAAAATACTCACGAGAAAAAGGGTGGTTCCCGTATCAGAGCGATTTTGTCCGATTTTCCTTTTACAGGCTTCGTTGCGATGCGCAGAGCGGGCGAATCGGGAGGCTTGCAAATTCCGCACTTTTATTGAGCTGGATTAGAACATATAACGAACAAAAAGGTGTTCCGATGGCTCAGAAAACACTCCTGGAAAAGCTAGAGATTCTCGCCGATGCGGCGAAATACGATGCATCCTGCGCGTCGTCTGGTACGGCGAAGAAGAATTCGCTGGGCGGTAAAGGTGTGGGTTCGACCGAAGGAATGGGGATCTGCCATGCCTATGCGCCCGATGGCCGGTGCATTTCGCTGCTCAAGATATTGCTGACCAATCACTGCATTTTCGATTGCCATTATTGCATCAACCGCAAGAGCTCGAACGTGCGGCGTGCGCGCTTCACCCCTCAGGAAGTCGCCGACCTCACGCTCAATTTTTACCGCCGCAACTATATCGAGGGGCTGTTCCTCTCATCGGGCATCATCAAAAGCTCCAACCACACGATGGAGCAATTGGTTGAGGCGGCCCGGATCCTGCGCGAGGAATATGATTTTCGCGGCTATATCCACCTGAAGACGATCCCTGAGGCCGACCCGGAGCTGGTGCGGCAGGCAGGCTTCTATGCTGACCGGATATCGATCAATGTCGAATTGCCTACGAACAGTGGGCTGACACGCCTCGCGCCGGACAAGAACGCGGGCCAGATCGAGGGCGCGATCGCCAAGACCAAGGCTGACATCATCGAGGCGAAGGATGCTCGCAAACGCTTTCGCCACGCGCCGCGCTTTGCTCCGGCGGGTCAGTCGACGCAAATGATTGTCGGGGCGGACAAGGCGAGCGATACTGATATCGTGGGCAAAGCGAGCCGGCTCTACGATGCCTTTGGCCTGCGCCGGGTCTATTACTCCGCTTTCTCGCCGATCCCGGATGCGAGTGCGGTGCTGCCCTTGCAGCGGCCACCTTTGCTGCGCGAACATCGGCTTTACCAGTCTGATTGGCTGATGCGGTTTTATGGCTACGCGCCCAGCGAAGTGTGCCAGGCCACGGAGGCGGATGGAAATCTACCGCTCGACATCGATCCCAAGCTCGCCTGGGCGCTCAAATTTCGCGGGACATTTCCGGTCGATGTGAACCGTGCAGGCAGGAAACTGCTGCTGCGGGTGCCTGGGCTGGGGCCTACAGCGGTGCGGCGGATCATTGCGGCGCGGCGACACCGAACATTGCGGCTGGACGACGTGGCGAGGCTTACCCAGTCGATTGCCAAGGTCAGGCCTTTCA
>JBCBDF010000185.1:0-5136 GCA_038529875.1 Pseudomonadota bacterium
CGCCCCGCTGGTGAAGGCATTGGGGATTCAGAAGAAATCGTCTGCTCTGGCCAATATGGAACTGGGCGTGCTCGATGCGAAACTGGGCGAAGCGATTGTCGCGGCGGCCGACGAAGTGATCAATGGCACGCTGGCCGACCAATTCCCGCTCTCCGTGTGGCAGACGGGTTCCGGCACGCAGAGCAACATGAACGCGAACGAAGTTATCGCCAGCCGCGCGAATCAGATCCTCACCGGGCAGCATGGCGGTAAGGAGCCGGTCCACCCCAACGATCACTGCAATATGGGCCAGTCTTCGAACGACACTTTCCCGACCGCAATGCACATTGCGGCGGCGATCGAGACGGTCGAGCAGCTGATCCCGGCCTTGCAGCAGCTGCACGGCGCGCTTGACGACAAGGCGCAGGCGTTTGCCGACATCGTAAAGATTGGCCGCACGCATTTGCAGGATGCAACGCCGCTGACCCTGGGCCAGGAGTTTTCCGGCTACGCCAAGCAGGTCGAATACGGGATTGCCCGGTTGGAAAACGCGCTGCCGCGCGTGCTGGAATTGGCACAAGGCGGCACGGCGGTCGGCACGGGGATCAATTCCAAGGCTGGCTTTGCCGAGAAGTTCGCAGCCCACGTGGCCAAGCTCACCGGGCACGGTTTTGTAACCGCTGCGAACAAGTTTGAAGCTTTGGCCGCGCATGATGCGCTGGTCGAGCTTTCCGGCGCGCTCAATTCGGTCGGTGTCAGCCTGATGAAGATCGCCAACGATATCCGCCTGCTCGGCTCCGGCCCGCGCAGCGGCCTTGGTGAAATCGCCCTCCCCGCGAACGAGCCGGGCTCCTCGATCATGCCGGGCAAGGTCAATCCGACCCAGTGCGAGGCGTTGACCATGGTGTGCGCGCAGGTGATGGGCAATTACACGACTGTCAGTGTCGCTGGCTCGAACGGGCATCTTGAGCTCAACGTGTTCAAGCCGGTGATGATCTACAATGTGTTGCAATCCATCAGACTTTTGAGCGATTCCGCGCGCAGCTTCACCGACAATTGCGTGATCGGGATCACGGCGAACACCGACCGGATCGATAAACTGATGAATGAGAGCCTGATGCTGGTCACTGCGCTCAATCCGCATATCGGCTATGACAATGCAGCCAAGATCGCTAAGAAAGCGCATGCTGACGGGACGACGCTGAAAGAGGCGGGGATTGAGCTGGGCCTGCTGACCGAAGAGCAGTTTGCCGAGTGGATTGTTCCGGCGGACATGATCAAGCCCAGAGATTAGGTGGAGCTATCGAGAGGCGACTCCGCAGCGGCCAGCACACGATTCCATCTGAAGCCAATCTGAACCGCACGTTCAACCGCTCCGAATCTCCGATCAGCGTTCGACCAAGGGGTGACGCTGTCCGACGACCGAACGGCGCGTTAGTAGCGCTTTCAGCCATGTACGGCTATCTCGCCTAGTGATTATGGCAAGAAGTACCATCATAGATCATGCTGACGCGGATCGTCACATAGGCGTCTCGTTCCGCACGGTGCTCGTTTCAGTAGTCATATTGTGGACGGTATACTTTGTGTTGATCAGCGCACGCGGCCTGCTGATGGGGCTGGAAATGCAGTTCGAACTGCTGTGGCGGCGCAGCGTTGTTTGCACCTTTGCAGTGCTTATTACGCTGGTGCTTTGGCTGATTATCCGGCTGTTCGAGCAGCGTCCGCGTTGGCTGCTGTTTCTCGTGGCGTTGGTGGCCGCGCTGCCTGGAGCGGTAGCAATTGCGCAAGTGAACCAGGTGCTGTTTGCACCGATCAACGAGAAGTTTGAACAGAAATATGCCGAAGAGCGGGGCATCAGCATTCGCCGCGATGAAGCTGGCAATTTGCTGGCGGAAATCCCTGCTCCGCGCGAATGGAAACCCAAATACAAAGACAAGTTTGACCCGGAAGACCCGCCTGTGATCACGTTCACCCTGCGCGAAGCGGGGGATACGGGCGAGAAGTGGTTTGGCCTGATCGATGGCGCGCTCAACCGGTATTACATCCTGTTGACCTGGTCGGCCCTCTACATCGCGCTGCTGGCAATTGCGCAGGCACGGGTTGCGGAAAGGCGCGAACAGCAATTTCTCTCTGCGGCGAAAGCGGCCGAGCTGCGCAGCCTGCGTTATCAGGTGAACCCGCATTTCCTGTTCAACACGCTGAACTCGCTGTCGGCGCTGGTCATGACCGGTAAGGCCGAGAGGGCTGAGCGGATGATCCAGACCATGTCGCGCTTTTATCGCCATAGCCTTGCCGATGAGCCGACGTCGGATGTGCCGCTGAAAGACGAGTTCGACCTGCAACAGCTTTATCTCGATATCGAGGCGGTGCGTTTTCCCGAGCGGCTGGTGTGCGATTTCGACCTTCCTGAGGATCTTGCCGAGGCTCGCGTGCCCGGCATGATCTTGCAGCCACTGGTTGAAAACTCGGTCAAATACGCAGTCTCTGCGGTCAATCGTCCGGTGACAATTACCGTCAAGGCGCGCGAGGAGTTCGACCGGCTGGTGATCACCGTCAGCGATGATGGCCCCGGCGTTCCTGAAGGCGCCAGCCATGGCTTTGGCATCGGCCTCGCCAATGTTCGCGACCGGCTTGAGGCGCGCTTTGGCTCGGACATCGCCTTGACATCCGGGCCCAATAACGGCGGATATCGCACCGAGATGCGGATTCCCCTGACGCAAAATGGCTGACAGCGAAGAAAACACCGGTGCATTGCGCACGCTGATCGTCGATGACGAGCCGCTCGCGGTTGAGCGGATCCAGGTGATTTGCGCCGAACTGGGCGCCATCAGTGTGGTCGGCACAGCCAGCGACGGGGCAGCGGCATTGCGGTTGTCAAAGGCGCTATCGCCCGACCTGATCCTGCTCGACATGACCATGCCCGAACTCGATGGGCTTGGCGTCGCCCGACTACTGGCGGAGGAGGAGGAGCCGCCTGCGGTCATCTTCGTCACCGCGCATGATGACTTCGCGGTCGAGGCGTTTGACCTTGAGGCGATCGACTATGTGCTGAAGCCAGTTTCTGCAGACCGGCTGGGCCGGGCGATCGAACGGGCTGTCGCCCGCCGCGGCGAGCGCAAGGAAAAGGCCGGCAAATGGCTGGAGGAATTGTGGGTGCCGCATCGCTCGGAATTGCTGCGCGTAGCGGTGAGCGAGGTCCACCAGATCGATGCCGAGCGCGATTATGTGCGGCTGCACATCGGCACCAAGGATGCGCCGCAATCCTACCTGCTGTTGCAGACGATTGCCGGTCTTGAAGAGCGCCTGGATCCCGAAGAATTCATTCGCATTCATCGCTCCACCATCCTGCGACGCGACAACATACGTGGCCTGCGCCACGATGGTCTCGGTGTGTGGTCAGCTGAATTGCAAAGCGGCGAGGCGCTGAGGATTGGGCGGACTTATCTGTCCAAGGTTAAGGCAATGGCCGGGCGCTAAATGCGGAATCCAAGGCACTCGCAAGACCTCTACATGTCATAGACAAACAAAAATGCGGCCCGAACCCTGGGACTGGATAGGGTTCGAGCCGCAAGCTCTGCACTTGGGCTTCAAGTGCAAACGGGTCGTTATGTTTGCGCGATTCAGCCGCCGCGCTGTTTGGCTTCGATCATCGCGGCGACCTGCTGTTCGACGCTTTTCATCGCTTCAGTGTAGCAGCGCTCGCTACGAGCTGATCTCATGCGTGTGCCAGTGCGGACGGCGTCAAGCCCGCAGACCTTGCGTGCGGCTGTTTCGATTCGGCGGTCGAGCCGTTCCTGGCCTTCGGGTGTGCTCAAATTCAGGTCGGCAATTTCGACGGTCACGGCTGGTGCTTTTTCACCGCCGGCGATTGCGGGAGTTGAGAGAGCGGCGAGGCCAAGAGCAGTCGCGGTGATTGCGGTCTTCAACATTATATTCCTCCATGTGCGAGGCGCGGCTCTGTTCGACGGGGTTCGAACGGGGGTTAGAGCCGACCTTGCAAAGTCTGTAATAGCCGGGGAGGGTCCGGCGATCAGCGGACGCTCGATTATCGCTGAAATTCGCTCGACTGGCGCAGCAGCCTCCGGACCGATGCCGCAATCTGCCCGACGAATGGGCCTTTCCAGCGGACCAACGTTTACGCCATAGTGTCATGATGATCGTTCTGGTGATCATCTTTGTGCTCGGAGTCGGGAATTTCGCGATGCATAAGGCTGTGCTCGAAAGCGGGCACCCGCTGCTCGGGCAGATGCCCTGGTTCGTGCACATGTTGAGCGGCAAGCTGACCTTGGCGACGGAGTTCATGGTGCTGCTCGCGGCGATGATGCTGGCGGCGAATGGCTGGCCGGGGCTGGTCTGGGCCTATCTCGCCTATAGCGCGCTCAACGCGGTTTCGGCGTGGCTGATCCTGACCGATCAGGTGTGAACTTACCCGACCGCAGGCGGCCTTATGCGGTTTTTGCGCAAATAGAGGTTGCGCTTTTCACGCATTAGCGCTTGTCAGGCTCGGCGATGACGACACGGCTTTTCCATATTTCAGATGTGCATTTCGGCGTGGAAGATCGCGCCGCGCTCGATGCCGTCGTTGAGGCAGTGGCGAAGGAGCGCCCCGATGCGGTTGTTTGTACAGGGGATTTGACCCAGCGAGCCAAGCACCGTGAATATCGCGCGGCGGCGGAATGGTTTGCTGCGCTCGGCGTGCCTGTCGTGCTGCAGGCGGGCAATCATGACATGCCCTATTACAATATGTGGGAGCGGTTCACCGATCCCTATCGCCGCTATCGCCGTTTGAATGCTGATGTAGGCAGCCAGTTAGAAAGCGATGATGTGGTGTTGGTGCGCTTGGTCACGACTGTGCGTGCGCAGCCGCGCTTTCCCTGGTCAGACGGGTTTGTGCGGAGCAATCCGCTGGGGCGCACCGTGGCTGAGCTGAAAAGCTTGGCCGATGATCCGCGCACCAAGATCGTGATGTGCCATCACCCGTTGCTGGGACCGAGCGATCAAACGGGCAATCCCACTATTGGCGGGGATGCGGCGTTTGAACAGATTGCCGCTGCGGGCGCTGATGCGGTGATTTCCGGCCATGTCCACACCCCGTTTGACGAGGTGCGCAAGCGCGGTGGCCACTCGCTCCGCATGATCGGGGTGGGCACGCTTTCG
>JBCBDF010000186.1:0-3712 GCA_038529875.1 Pseudomonadota bacterium
TGATCCATGGTTTTTGGCTGGATCAATTGGGCATTGCCGCCGATTATCGCGCTACGCTGGTGGATCGCGAAACGCTCGAAAGCTACCTTGCCGAGCGACGCGAGGACAAACAATGGCGCGGTTGCAACGTGACCATGCCGCACAAGCAATCGATCATTTCCGCGCTCGACCGGCTCGATCCGGTGGCCGAGCGTATCGGCGCGGTCAACACGGTGGTGCGCGAGAGCGCTGAGCTTGTCGGCTACAACACCGATGCGGTGGGCTTCTTGGAGCCACTGAAAGCAGAACTTGCCAACAAGCATCTGTTTCGCATGGCGCGGATTATCGGCACTGGCGGCGCTTCGCGTGCGATTATCACGGCGCTTGCCGCTCAGGGCTTCACCCTTGTGGTGGCTGGCCGGAATCCTGAAAAAGCTCGTGCCCTGCTTGATGAGCTCGCGCTTGATGGCGAACATCACACCGTCCATCTGAGCCATTTTGCGCAAGGCACCGATTTTGCCTTTGACGATCGCGAGGGATGCTTTGATCTTGTTATCAACGCGTCGCCACTCGGCATGCGAAACCAACCAGAACTCGCCTTCGATTGGAGCCACGCCCCACCCGGCAGCATCGCCTATGACATTGTCACCGATCCCGCTCACACCCCTTTCCTAGAGCGCGCCGCCCAAGCGGGCTTTCAGACCGTGGACGGGTTATCAATGCTGATCGGCCAGGCAGCGAACGCATTCTTCCATTTCTTCCATTCAGAGCCGCCGCGCGAACATGATGACGAATTGCGAAAGATACTGAGCCGATGAGCAAGCCCTTCATCCTTGGCCTGACCGGATCGATCGGCATGGGCAAATCGACCGTCGCGGGCATGTTTGAGCGTGCTGGTGTGTCGGTGTTCGATGCCGATGGCGAAGTGCGCACAATGCAGGGGCCGGGCGGCGAATTGCTCGCTCCAATAGAGGCCGCCTTTCCCGGATCAACCGGTCCGGAGGGGGTCAAACGCGAGGAGCTGGGCAAGCTTGTCTTCGCCGATCCGGAAAAGCTCGCTGAGCTGGAAGGGATCGTGCACCCGGCAGTGGGGCAAAAACGCGCGCAATTCCTCAGCGACAATGCCGATGCGCCGCTGCTGGTGTTCGATATTCCGTTGTTGTTCGAAGGCAGCGGGCACGAAGCGGTCGATGCGATCCTGGTCGTCTCAGCGCCTGCTGATATGCAGCGCGAGCGCGTGCTCCGCCGGCCCGGCATGACGGTGGAGAAATTCGAGCATATCCTTGGCTTGCAAGTGCCCGATGCCGAGAAACGCGAGCGTGCTGACTATGTCATCAAAACCAGCGGCACCCTCGAAGAGACAGAGGCCGCCGTGGTTCGGCTGATCGCCGAGATTGGCGAAAAAATCGCGGCTGGCGACGGCAATTCAGAGTAATGCTTCCGAACCGGGATAGTCCGCATCAAACAACCCCTTGCGCAGCAGCCCTTCTGGTCCGATAGTGCAGCCAATGCGTGAAATCGTCTTCGATACTGAAACCACCGGCCTCGACCCCAAAACAGGCGACCGGATGGTTGAAATCGGCTGCGTTGAGATGATTGGCCGGGTGCCAACCGGCGCAACCTATCATGCCTATTACAATCCTCAGCGCGATATGCCGCAACAGGCTGAGGCGGTGCACGGCCTTTCGATCTCGTTCCTCGAGACAAAGCCTTTGTTCAAGGACATGGCGGGCGAATTGCTCGAATTCCTGGGCGATGCCCCGCTGGTGGCGCACAATGCCGGGTTTGACTTTGGCTTTTTGAACAACGAGCTTGAGTTGATCGGGATGGAGATCATCTCGATGGAGCGAATGGTCGATACCGTCGCCCTCGCCCGCAAGAAGCATCCCGGTGCGAAGTTGTCACTCGACGCGCTATGCACGCGTTATGGCATTGATCGTAGCCATCGGGTGAAGCACGGCGCGTTGCTCGACGCGGAATTGCTGGCGCAAGTCTATGTCGAGCTTACCGGAGGGCGTCAGATCGGGCTCGGCCTTGCTGCGGATGGCGATATGGGCGCTGGTGAAGACACGCATGCTGACGTTAGCGTTCCGGCGGCGGCAGCGAGTGCCGCGGCACGGCGGCTGACCCGGCGTGAACCCCGTCCGCATGCAGCATCGGCGGAGGAATTGGCACGCCACAAAGTGTTTATTGATGGAATTGAAAAGGCAATCTGGGCGCGCTGAGGTAATCGGCGCGTGCAAGGCAATGGGTCGATAACAACATAAGGAGCACAGCCACAATGGATATCCGGGTTTCAGGGCATCAGGTGGAAACGGGCGCGGCTTTGCAAGAGCATGTCGCTGACCGATTGGGCGGCATTGTCGACAAATATTTCGACCGAGCGATCTCCTCACATGTCACCTTCGGCAAGGCTCCGGCTGGTTCGTTCTCGTGCGATATCGTGACCCATGTGATGCAGGGGCTGATCTTGAAGGCGCAGGGGCAGGCACATGATGCGCACCAGGCGCTCGATAATGCGGCAACCAAGATTGAAAAGCAGCTGCGCCGGTACAAGCGTCGCCTCAATGATCGCCACGAACAGGCTGCCCATGCCCAGCGCGAGGAAGAGGCCGCCTACACCATTTTCGCCGCTGCAGATGAGCCCGAAGAGGACGTCGCCGCAGAGGCGCCGCCGGTTATTGCCGAGACCAGCACCGACATCCCGACCTACAGCGTCGCCGATGCGGTGATGATGCTCGATTTACGCGATACCAACGCGCTATTTTTCAAAAATGCTGGAACTGACCAGCATAATATGGTTTATCGCCGCTCAGATGGCTCGATCGGTTGGGTTGAGCCGCGATAGGGCGACACAGCACTTTCTAATTGCTAGAGACGTCCACTCCATATCTGCGTTAGAACGACCGCTCTATCGGCGGCACGGGACGCATGATGTTGGAGCGTAAGTGACTGATTTGGGATCACGAATTTAGTAATGGACGTAAATTTGAGATTGCTGCCCGAGGCGGTTGCTTCGGATCGCCTCGAAACGCGCGAGCAGGTGCTGGAGCGCGTGGCCGAGCTGTTTGCCGACGTGCATGGCCTTGATCGCGATGCGACCTTGGAACGGCTGGAAGAACGTGAAAAGCTGGGAAGCACTGGTTTTGGACGCGGTGTTGCGATCCCGCATTGCCGCTCAACCGAGGTGAAGCGCCCGACCGTGGTGCTGCTGCGACTGGAAAATCCGGTCGATTTCGCCGCCGCTGACGCCATGCCTGTCAGTCTGGTTTTCGGCCTTGTTTCCCCCGAGAATGCCGGCGCAACCCACCTTCATGCGCTCGCGACGATCTCTCGGGTTATGCGCGATGATGCGATTCTCGAGGCTTTGCAGGATGCGCCCGATGAAGAGGCGTTGTTCGCTGTGCTGACCAATCGATTCGTGCGTGATGCCGCCTGAGAGCAAAGCAGGCGCGCGCGCAATTGGGCGTACAGGTGGGCGTCCAAGCGGGCAGGGGGCGGCTGCGTCGTCCGGCGGTGCAGAACTTCACTACCGCGCGCTGGAGGGGCTCTATGCCTCCGCGCCAATCAATGCCAAATTTGCCTCGAAGCTGGAGATTCCCGGTGAGGGTATCTCGCGCCTGACATTCACCATCACAGAAGACATCTACCACGCAGCCGGGGCCGCGCATGGGACGATCTACTTCAAAATGCTCGATGATGCGGCGTTTTACGCGGCGAACACGCTGGCGAC
>JBCBDF010000186.1:3812-5093 GCA_038529875.1 Pseudomonadota bacterium
TGACTAGGATGGATGCTCGCCTGCCCGCACATATTGAAATCACCGGATTGATCCGTTCTGCTGAGGCGCAGGGCGGCATGGCGACCGTGCTGTCAAAGGGCGAACGCGATGCCGGCACCATCCTCGTGGTAACCATGTATCGCGGTGAAAACGCAACACTTTATGAGCGGATGCCGCAACTTGATGGCTCTCGCACATTCGAAGTTACAAAAACACAAGATATTGAAAAACCGTTTGAATTTGGCGAATATCTGACCAGACGCGGGTCTCAGGATCCCGATTGCTGGATCCTGGAGGTGGACGTCGTGGACCCGGAACGGTTCGTCGCAGATAACCTCCGTTAACTTGACTTAGTTTCACATGTGACTAAGTGGCCCATGACTTCCAGACGCGCAGGCGGTCTTGCACGGCAATAATGTCGGCAGATTAGCACGCAGACGGGGGGCAGCCGGCAGGCACAACAGACCACCTCTCCCTTTACGTTCGCGAACACTCGCAACAGGTCTCAACCTGCGTCGGAGCTTGCTCACCGCACAGAATGTGAATTTTCATGAGTCGCAAGACTTATTCTTTGAGTGCAGCAGCGATCGTAGCCGTTGCCAGTTTGAGTTTCTCCAGCGCAGATATGGCTGGCGCTGTCGCTCAGGAAAGCGAAGCCGATCTGGTTTCGATACCTGAGTCCGTAGAAGCAGACGAAACCGTTTTCGTGTCTCAGGAAGTGGTGCAACCGCTCCCCGAAGTCAGCGAAGAGGATGTGATCGAAGCCGAAACTCCACAAGCAAGCTCGCTGCGCGAATTGGTCGACCTGGTCGACACCGATGCCGCGTTGAGCGAGCAGATGCAGTGCCTCGCAGGTGCGGTCTATTTCGAATCCCGCGGCGAACCGCTCGCCGGCCAGCTGGCCGTGGCGCAGGTGGTCATCAACCGCGCAGACGATCGCCGTTTTCCAGCCAGCTATTGCGGCGTCGTCTATCAGCGGGCGCAATTCTCGTTCGTGAAGAGCGGGCGGATGCCGCGGATTCGCACGGGGACGAAGGCTTGGGATCGCGCCAAGGCGATTGCTCGGATCGCGCATGAGCAAATGTGGGATTCAGAGGCAGACGATTCGCTCTACTTCCACGCGAATTATGTGCGCCCGTCATGGAGCCGCAAGAAAACACAGCGCGCGAGCATCAAGACGCATATTTTTTATCGGTAATTCCGACTAGCAATCCAACAAAGGCCCTGACCGGAGACGGTTGGGGCCTTTTTGTTTGTGTATCTTATGTGATGCCGTAGCCA
>JBCBDF010000187.1:0-5040 GCA_038529875.1 Pseudomonadota bacterium
GCGTCATGCTTTGCTCGGGCGTCAAAAAGGTGAACTTCGCCAGCTGCTGGGTAATTGTGCTGCCACCCTGGCGCGGCCCGCCGGAGATGTTCGACCAGGCCGCCCGCGCAATCCCGCGCGGATCGATGCCCCAGTGCGAATAAAAGCGCCTATCCTCGATCGCCAGAAACGCGCCGACAACGTGATCGGGCAATTCTTCGACCTCGACCGGCTCGTCGACCACCGCCCCGCTGCGCGCAATCGGCGTGCCGTCGCTGGCGAGCAAAGTGACTTGGGGCGGCGCGATGGGCTCCAGCGATTTGGACAGCGGCGCAGTCAGCGCCAGCCAGCCGACGATCAGGATGAACACGAAGAGGCAGGCGGCGAACCCGCGCGAAATCCATTTCCAGCGCGTGCGCCATTTGGACGGCGGCTCTTGCGGGGGATATTCAGGCCGTTCGAAGACGGCGGGTTCAAGCTCCGGCTCTCGCTTGCGCCGCCAAGTCGGCCATTTCAGCCAGCTTCTCTTGCGCTTTCCGTCACGTCCATCGTCATGCTGGCCCCAATCGAACTTCTCGTCGAAATCATCGAGCGCGCTGCCATAGGGGTCTTGCACGGAGTAATAGCCCGCCTCGTGCCGGTCATCGCGCACGCTGCGGGGCGAGGAATCAGAGTCAGAAGAGCGACGCCACAACATCAGCTAGTGTGTTACACCATTAACACAGTGAGCGCGAGTTCTTTTTCAACAGCCCCGCTCAGTCTCAAAGGGCACTATGCGCCTTTGGCTGCGCTTTCAGGCAGATCTTTGTTGAACACACGCTGAAAGTATTCGCTCACCAGCACGCGCTCCGCCTCGTCGCATTTGTTGAGGAAGGACAGGCGGAAGGCAAAGCCGATCGAATTGAAGATCGCCGCATTCTGCGCCCATGTCATCACCGTGCGCGGGCTCATAACGGTCGAGATATCGCCATTCATGAATCCCTGACGAGTCAGGTCGGCGACCTTCACCATGTCCGCAATCACCGCGTCATCGGTCTCAGGCGATTTCGATTTGACGATCTGCTGCTCGGTTTCAGCGGGCAGGTAATTGAGCGCGACCACGATGTTCCAACGGTCCATCTGCGCCTGGTTGATCGCCTGTGTGCCGTGGTAGAGCCCGCTGGTATCGCCGAGGCCGACCGTATTTGTCGTCGCAAACAGGCGGAACCAGGGGTTCGGCGTGATCACGCGATTCTGATCGAGCAGCGTCAAACGACCATCGAATTCCAGAATCCGCTGGATCACGAACATCACATCCGGGCGACCCGCATCATATTCGTCGAATGTCAGCGCGACCGGATGCTGCAATGCCCACGGAAGAATACCTTCCTTGAATTCAGTGACTTGCAAGCCATCCTTCAAGACAATCGCATCGCGGCCAACGAGGTCGATCCGGCTGATATGCGCATCGAGGTTCACCCGGATGCTCGGCCATTTCAGGCGCGCTGCGACCTGTTCGATATGGGTCGACTTACCCGTGCCGTGATAGCCCTGAACCATCACCCGGCGATTATGCGCAAAGCCAGCCAGGATCGCGAGCGTCGTGTCCGGATCGAACACGTAACTGTCATCCAGCTCGGGAACATGTTCCTCCGCCGCGCTGAAGGCAGGCACTTGCCAGTCCACATCGATGCCGAATGTGTCGCGCACGTCGACAGTCGTGTCGGGCTCTGGGGGAAGCGCAGTGTTTGCGCTGTCGAAGCTGGTTTCTGAAGGAGAATTCATTACCTCGCCCGCCTATAACGCCGCGCGCCAAGCTGCAAGCGCCGCGTCACCCTTGTCGGCCAACATTTTCAATAGGCATCAGGCGCACTATATCGTCAGAACGATGGCTGATCCGATAGAAACTCTGCGCCTCAAACTGGTCGATCAGGTGCGCGGCGTGTTCAACGATACCAGTGCCGGCCAGAAGCCAGAGCCGCCTTCCGACGATGCCTTGTTTGAGCGCGATTCGCCCATCCGCGTGGTCCATGCCGATCTTGTGGGAATGATGACGGGCGGCATTCGCAGCCTGCTGCTGCAGATGCTCCACCCGCATGCGTTGCAGGGGGTGCTCGACCATTCCAACTTTCGCGAGGATATGCACGGCCGCCTCCGCCGAACCGCGAAATTTATCGCGGTAACGACATTCGGCCACCGCGACCGGGCGATGGCAGCGATCGAGCGAGTGAACAGCATTCACTCGCAGATCACCGGGACACTGCCCGATGGATCGCCCTATGTCGCAACCGATCCGCGCACGCTTGCCTGGGTCCATGTCGCCGAGGCGCAAAGCTTCCTCGCGGGTTATACGCGCCACGTCCGGCCCGATATGCCGCGCAGTGAGCAAGACGAATATTACCGCCAATTCGCGGTGATTGCCCGCGCGCTCGGCGCCGATCCCGTGCCGGAAACGCGCAGCGAGGCCGACGCGATCTTCCGCGAGCTGCGGATGGATTTGCGCCCCTCGCCCGAGGCGCGCGAGATCGCGCAGCTGGTCCTCAACCAGCGCCCTGACGGGGCACCGCCCGCTGTCCAGGCCATGCTGGGCGCGGATGCGGTCGCGATGCTGCCGAGCTGGAGCCGCTCGATGCTCGGTCTGGCCCGCCCTGGCCTGGCAGCGATTCCAGCCAGAGCAGCCACTTGGGGCATGGGCAGGACTCTGCGCTGGGCGTTCAAACAGAACTGACCGCATTACGCCATAATTCTGCTACACAAGCCCAATTGAGGTCGAGATGGGAGAGCAGAAATGTATGTAGCTGTGGCGGCGCTATCCGTGCCCGAAGAGAACCGCGAAAAGTACGTCGAGGCGGCTGAATTCATGGCAAATTGGTCCATGGATCACGGCGCGCTGGAGGTGATGGAAGCGTGGGAAGCCGAAGTTCCCGAAGGCAAAGTAACCGATTATCGCAAAGCGGTGAACGCGCCGGTCGGCGAGAAAATCGTGACCGGGTGGGTGATTTGGCCGGACAAGGCGACTTTCGACAAGGCGAACGAAGCGATGATGGCAGGCGAAGGCATGGAAGGGCATTCCGGAGAAATGCCATTTGATGGTTCGCGCTTGATCTATGGCGGGTTCGAACCGCTCCTAACCAAAGGCCGCTAAAGGAGCAGGACAATGGCCGAATTCACATTCTACACCGTCGCGATGAGCCGCGGACAAATCGCGCGCTGGGCTCTGCATGAGGCGGGTGCGGATTACGAGCAGGTCGTATTCGACTGGATAAGTAAGCCGGACAATTACACTGACATCAATCCGATGGGGAAAGTGCCCGCACTGGTGCACCATCATGCCAGTGCAGATGGGAGCAGCCACGATCATGTCATCACCGAAGCTGCGGCGATCAATCACTACCTTGCCGAAACGCACCCAAAAGCTGGATTGCTGCCCGATGCGCATGAAAAGGCCGCCTATTTCCGCTGGCTGTTCTTTGCCGCAGGTCCGCTGGAACAGGCCGTGATCGGCAAAGCGATGGGCTGGGAAGTCCCTGAAGATAAGTCAGGCATGGCCGGTTTCGGCTCACTCGAACTCGCGCTCGATACACTGGACGGCTGGCTGAAGGTCAACGATTGGGCAGCAGGAAACCGATTCACGATGGCGGACACCTATGTCGGCAGCCAGTTCATCTGGGGCCTGCGGTTTGGCTCAATTCCTGAAACCCCGGCATTCAAGGCCTATGTCGAGCGCTGCACAACGCGGCCCAAATGTATCGAGGCGGTGGCGGTCGATCAGGCTCTGATCGATGCAGCGGCAGCAGAAGCCTAGGGTCAGAACCTAAGCGAACACCGTGCTTTTGCGCAGCAATTGGTAGGCTTCGACGACCTGGCTGAGCCGCGCTTCATACTTCCGGTCCCCGCCATTGCGGTCAGGGTGATAGCGGCGGACCAGCTCGGAATAGCGCCGCCGCAATCGCTGGCGGTCCGTGTCGAGGCCCAGCCCCATCGTCTCCAGCGCGCTTGCTTCGTCTTTGGAAAAGCGCCCGTCCATAGCCATCTTGGCTTCACGTTGCGCACGGCTTTTGATGCCATTGGCGCGCGCCGAAATCGCATCGAGCGGATCGTCGAAATCCGCCCAGCGCGGCATCCCGTCAACGCCAGCCGTCGGCCGGAACGAAGGGCTTTCCGTCTTCCACCCCGATGCGGGTGACTGCGCCTCAAGAATTTCTTCGGCATTCATCCCTTCAAACCAGTCATATCCGGAATTAAATTCACGCACATGTTGCAGGCAGAACCAGCGCCATGTCCCCGGCCCGTCAAAACCATTGGGTCTGCCGCCAGGCGCACGGAATTCGCCCTGTTCCTGGCACCCCGGCGCCTCGCAAAAGCGGTCCGTGTCTTCGTGACGTCCATGAAACCTAGCCGAGCGCATGAGAAAGTAGCATGGGGATTACGCGTACGAAATCCAAGGGAGAAGCGGCGATGACCGGCTCGATAAGCGAAGAAATTACCAGGCTGCTGACCGAGGCGTTCGCCCCGACCCAGCTCGAAGTCATCAATGACAGCGCCCAGCATTCTGGCCATGCGGGCGACGATGGCAGCGGCGAATCGCACTTTACCGTCGTGATTGAAGCGGCTGCGTTTGCCGAGATGAACCGACTTGCCCGTCAGCGGGCGGTTATCGCTGCGCTTGGCGATATTGTCGGCGAGCGAGTGCATGCGGTGGCTATCAGGGCGAGCGCGCCGACCTTATGAGCGACGGCATCGTGAGCGGCGACCTCGGCACAAAACGCATCAGACGTGCCGCGCGGATCATCGTGATCGGCCCGGAAGAGCGCGCGCTTATGTTCCGCTTCGACGTGGAACGCCGCCCACCCTTCTGGGTGACGGCGGGCGGCGAATGCGATCCCGGCGAAAGCTTCGAGGACGCCGCACGTCGCGAGCTACTCGAAGAAACAGGGATCGTTGCCGAGCCCGGCCCGCAGATCGCGCGGATCGAGCCTGAGTTCATCACCGTAGAAGGCGAGCCCGTGAAAGCGGATGAGCGCTATTTTCTGGTCCGGGTCGACCACGACCGGATCGACACCTCGCGCCATACCGTGCTGG
>JBCBDF010000188.1:0-5035 GCA_038529875.1 Pseudomonadota bacterium
CGCATCTCGCCGTTGTAGAGCGCCGATAGCAATTCGAGCATTTCCGAATTGGTGCCTTCACTGTCCGGCGCATCGTAATCGGCCAGCACGCTCGCACCATAAGCAGAGAGCGAGGCGACCAGGCCGGTCGCCGCTGCCTTCAGGCTGCGCACATCCTTGGGATCGGCTTCAAGCTCGCGCTGACCGGCGCGGCTGAACATCTTGGAAAAACGCTCTGCCAGGCCCGCTTTGCCGCGCGCAGGGCGGCGGATCAGGGTAACGAACTGATCGTTGATGAACAGCGAGCCGCCCGTCAGCCGCTCTTTCCAGCGCGCATCGATATGGCGCGACAACGGATCGTCGAACTCGGCATCCAGCTCCACCTCGACCTGGCGGCGAACAACGTGATGATAGAGCACGAAGCGCGCATCGAGCGTTGAGCGCAGCATAACCTCGCGGGTCGCCGCATGAGCATTCAGCGCATCGGAATCTTCGGTCTCGAACAGAAGGCCGGGCACCTGGATTGCGGTCATGACGGAGCCGTCGCGCAGCAGCACGGTGCTCTCGTCGATCAACCGCTCATAAGGCAGGCGATCGCCAGCCAGCGCTTCTTTCGCGCTCCAGCTCGCTGCTCCAATCCATTTGACCATATCCGGCCCTCCTTAGCAGGCCTTAAGGGGCATAGCTGTTACAGCCCCACCGTTTGTAATTCTTAATGCGCGGGCACCTAGACACTTTGGTGATCCAAAGGTCGAAAATGCGCGGCTCGCGCAGCGAAGAGAAATATCCGATCACGTGCACCACGGCGGGCACGATCATGATCCACCAATTCTTGAGGATCAAAAAGGCAATTGTCGTCACCATCAGGTTGATGATGAAAAAATTCATCGTCACGCCTGCAAACATTTGCGGGCGGGTCAGCGCGCGGTGGACCGGATGACGAACGAGATTGCTCATAGCAGCACCCCTAAGCCGCAGCCGACTGAATGCCGGCGACGATCGTCGATGCGCCAAACAAGATGAATACGCCGATGATCACAGTCGCGCCAAAGCGCCAGTTCATCCGACCGGTCAACATCATGAAGCCCACGGCAGCCACAGCCATCACCGCGATGGCGGTCGCAACATTGCCGAGCAGTGTGCCCTGGAGCCAGCCAAGCGCTGCGACAATCGGGCCGGAGCCCTGCGGATCAGCGACCTGTTGCTGCGCGAACGCGGTAGCTGGCGCGATAAGCAGCGTAATAGCGGCCGCAATCCGGGCGATTATCAGCTTAGGCATTCCAGTAGGCAAACGAAGAAACGACGACATTCTAATTCCTATTTTCAATTCATCAGCTGGCTTGAAAAGCGCTTTGCCGAAAGTTGCCCCTAAGGTCGAATTTGCGGGCGAGAGTGATCCGCCAGCCGCCCCATAATGGCAGCGACATAGTTTCTTGTCTCGCGAATGTTGGGAATGCCGCCCGCGCGCTCAACCCGTCCGGGGCCGGCATTATAGGCAGCGAGTGCTTTTTCGAGGTCACCGTCGAAGCGGTCGAGCTGTTCACGCAGGTAACGCGCGCCGCCTTCGAGATTCTGGAACGGATCATCAGGATCAACGCCAAGATATTTGGCAGTCCCCGGCATCAATTGCGCAAGGCCCCGCGCCCCGGCATGCGAAACAGCATTGGGACGCCAGCGGCTTTCCTGCCATACCAGCGCCTCCAACAGCGAAGGGCTAAGGTCGAAACGAGCAGAGAGCTCTTGGATCTTTTCTGCATAGATTACGGGTATGGCCGAGG
Organism: Pseudomonadota bacterium; assembly: GCA_038529875.1. Lineage (GTDB taxonomy): Bacteria > Pseudomonadota > Alphaproteobacteria > Sphingomonadales > Sphingomonadaceae > Erythrobacter. The sequence goes on from JBCBDF010000188.1 coordinate 1,758, forward strand.
CATGCTGCGCGGTGTCTGCGATTATCTCTGCTGGCACGTACATCGCGTTAAGATCGACTGTGTCCGCAGCGCCATCACCAGTGGGCACCGCCGTAATGGCGAGCGCACGATCGCCGGCGACCCAGCGGGCACCGTCAGTATCGATCTCCATCACATCTGCACGTGCTGGAGCGGATGTCAGGACCAAGGCAGCAAAGATGCCGACCAGCCCCGTACGCGCTGCAATCATCAAACCCTCCAATCACGCCCACATGCTCACCCCAGATGACAAGCAAGTGACATGTTAGTGAACCTACCCGCATCATGACGAAATAATGCGTAGTGATTATGGTCAACGTATATGGTTAAAAGCAAGTTAGGGTTTGCTGCAAAAAATGCAGTCATGCGACCCGAATCGCCGAATTCCGGCGTTGTTCGGGGTGAAACGTTCAATTTTCTCGCTGAGTGACGTCGGCCTGCTTGGGCTTCCGCTGGGCCCTGAAGGGCTTTACGAGCGCTCTATTGGCGCAAAGTCACCCGACTGGCGTTACGCTGAGTGCTCACCGCAGCGAATTCGCCGCGATCCAGCATGCGCAGGGCCTTACGCGCCAAACGGCGCGAATTGGTTAGCTGGCCATCGGCAGTTTCGACTTCCATCGGATTGTCTTCCGCCAGCGCGGCACGAAACAGAGTTCGCGCCTTATCGACATCTCCTTCACGCGCATAGGCAATGCCAAGGTTGATGAGTTGGGCTGAGTCAGGTGCAGGCTTCGTCTCCAGCTCCGCGATAGCTTCCGCATTGCGCCCCTGCCCGAGTGCTTGAACCCCAAGGTCCGAATCCTGGGTAAGGGTGGCTGAGCTAACCGCAATCGGTGATGTTGCCAGCAGTACTGCCGAGATTGCCGTGATCATGGTCATGTGTCTTTCCTCTTCCTAATTAAAGACATCATGGCTGATGATTTTTCTTATCGCAACAAAACTGTAACATTGTCATTTTTCGGTAGCTTAGAGATTACAACCCTATGTTTTATAGTACTTTTATAATTGTAACAATTGAGCTTCACGCGAAATTCCAGCCCTGAAACTCAGTCATATTTGTCATATTTCAGTAGTTGTAACGAAACTGCCTCCATTCCGTAATTCTGGAAGCAATTCTGTCATCACAGCCCCCTAGCCGACTCCTCGCGCACCCATTGCGCAATCAACTGATTCTCGGTTTTTGAGGGGACCGCTCGCTGTGAAAAATATTCAACGTACACTCGTTCTCGGTGCCAGCCTTATTGCTCTGGCTGGTTGCGGCGCGGACGAAATCGTCTCACCCGGCACTTCGGGCGACATCATCATCAACAATCCATCGCCGACGCCAACACCGACCCCCACTCCCACATCGGGTGCGGGCACTGTCACACCAGCGGCTGGCTGCCCGACCATCAGCACTCCGGGTGGCTTGACCGATGGCGGCACGATCAGCGGCCCGACCGGCGAATATCGCGTCTGCACCCTGCCCGCGACCTTCACGGTAGACGATACTCTGCCGTTCGTGGATGGCCTGCTCTACCAAATCGAAAACCGGGTTAATGTCGGAACCGATCAGGGTTTCGCCAGCACCGGCACCGACGTTACGCTGACGATTGAACCGGGCGTCATCCTGTTCGCCCAGGCCGAATCGTTCTTCGTTGTGAACCGGGGCAATACGATCGAAGCCAACGGCACCGCCACCCGGCCGATCGTCTGGACCAGCCGTGACAATGTCCTCGGCCTCAGTAGCGACACATCGCAAGCACAGTGGGGCGGTGTCGTGCTGCTCGGCCGCGCGCAGGTTTCCGATTGCTCAACCCAGGTGTTCAACACCACGGCAGCTCCGAATGCCAATGCGCAGTGCGAGCAACAGCTCGAAGGGACCGTCGTCGCAACCCCGTTTGGCGGCGCGGATGACGCCGACAGCTCGGGCTCTTTCACCTACAACCAAATCCGCTTCTCAGGCTTCGAGCTGCAGCAAGCGAACGAGCTGCAATCGCTGACCACTGGCGGCGTCGGCTCCGGCACCACGATCGAGAACATTTTCTCGTTCAACAGCTCTGACGATGGCCTCGAATTCTTCGGCGGCCAGTTCAACGCTCGCAACATTGCCGTGATCGGCGCATCGGACGATTCGCTCGACGTAGACAGCGGCGCGCGCGTCAATGTTGAAAACGTAGTGGTCGCGCAGCGCACCGGCACGGGTGACAGCTTGATCGAGCTCGATTCTCCAGACGATCTGGCCGACGGTACGCCGGGCAACGCACTGCCGCAGACGGCTTTCCAGGTAAACAACTTCACCTTTGTGCAGCGCTCATCATCCTCCAGTCAGGCGGTGCGCGCTCGCGGCGGCCCGGCACTGGGTCTGACCAACGGGGTGATCGACGTCGACACGGCTGACGATGTTTGCATCCGCATCGACGAGCAGATCACTCTGGCAGCGATCATCGGCTTCGATTCAATCGTGTGCGACGGCGCGAACCGCCCAACGCGCGGTTCGTCGGGCGTTACGGATGCGGAAGTCCAGGCAGTGGTCGATGCCGGTACGAACAACGACCTGTTGTTCACTCTCTCGCTGACCAACCTCTTCGTGAACGGAGCCAATGAAAACGGCGTTACCGCATTCGATGCGACCGCACGTTCGTCATTCTTCGCCGCGTCGACCTTCATCGGTGCGGAAGACGATAACCTGGCCGACAATTTCGGTGATTGGACCTGCAACTCCTCGATTGCTGATTTCGGCAGCGCAACGGGCGATTGCACTTCACTGCCGGTCTACTGATCGCGCGCCTCGAATTAGAGGGAGGCGCCGCGAGATGTGGCGCCTCCCTCAATTGCATTTGCGAGTCCCTTGGCGGGCTCATCACATTCACAGGCCTTAATTCATGAGGGGGTCTCAAATTATGTCGACAGGCAAGCGCCTTGCAGGGCTGCTGCTCATCTCTACCTCGCTGACGTTCCCTGCCATTGCCCATGCGCAAGATCCCGAGAGCTCAGCAAAGCCCGGGCAGCAGACTGAAGAAGAGTCGGGCGACGACACCCAAAGCGTCGATGAGGAAGCACAGCAGCCGGATATCTCCGTCCCCGGCGGCGCGATCATCGTTACAGGTCGGCGCAATCGCAACCCCGAACGCGCATCGACGCAGGTTCTCGACGTTCTCTCTGAAGAGGACATTGCCCGCACCGGCGAAAGCGACATTGCGGGCGCCCTTGGCCGCGTAACTGGCCTGTCCGTAGTGGGCGATGGGCGCGTGTTCGTGCGCGGCCTTGGCGATCGTTAT
>JBCBDF010000189.1:0-5033 GCA_038529875.1 Pseudomonadota bacterium
GTCCTGGGTGATATTCCGGTGCTGGGTCAGGTTTTCCGCAAGCGTCGCAAGGGCGAAGATCACATCGAGCGGCTGTTCCTGCTCACGCCGCGGATCAGCAATCTGGGATCCTCTCAGCTCGCGGCGAGCGAGGTTGAGCCGCTCACCATGGAGCAATTGCGCGGCGAAGAACCCGTGCGGAGGAAGCGCCAATGAACGCAGTTTCCGCACTGGCAGACGCACACGACCAAGGCGCAGGTGAGCCATTATCCCTGCGTGTCTTGAGCGGGCGGTCGCAAGGCGCAGAGCATCGCCTTCCACCGGGGCGGAACCTCGCGATCGGGCACAGCTTCGAAAACGATATCGTGCTGCGTGATCGCACCACAAAAGGGTGTTCTTTCAGGCTGGCGACATGCGGCAAGCGGCCGGTTCTCGAAGTTCTTGCCGGTCAGGTAACTTTGCTGGGTCGCGAGATGGGGGCAGGCGAGCGTGTGGCGCTGGAGCCTTATCTGCCCGTCAAGATTGGGGATTTTCACTTTGCGATCGGTGGGGATGATCATGGCCGATGGGAAGAGGCCGGCGAAGCGGCTCGCGACATGGTCCCGGTCGTGGCCCATGAGACCGATGATTTGCCAGCCACCGATCTTGGTGAGCGGCTGGCATTACGATCGCAGCCGGCGCGTTCACAGCTTGCAAAGGTCCGCTGGTCACCGGCTAAGCTGGGCCTGGTGGGAGCGGCATTTTTGGCAGTTGCAGGTGGGGCCTTTTTTGGGACTTCGGTGCTTGGCACCAAGTCGGACGATCCCGCCGAAATCGAACTCGCCTTGCGAGATCAGGGTTTTCGTACGGTCAGCGTAGGGCGTGCGGCAGACACGGGCGCATTCGCCGTAACCGGGCTGGTCACAGATGAGCGTGCGCTTGCGCAATTGCGGGAGTGGGTTGCGGTGGAACACCCGTCGCTCTTTGTCGGGGTCGATACGCTTTCGGAAGCTGCGGAAACGGCGACAGATTTGCTTGCTGCGCAAAAGGTCGATGCGCGCGCTGTACCAGAGGGCGCTAGCGGATTGCTGATCGAAGGGCCATTCCTGCCGAAGGATAGGCAGACCGAGCTTACTGCGCTGGTGCAACAGGATCTGCCGCATGTTCGCACGGTCACCTTCCGACCAGATCCCAATCGTGGGGACAGCGACCTGACCTACTTCTTCAATGCCCCGGGATATGGGGCGGCGAGCTTTGTCGCCGGTGACCCGGGTTATCTCGTGACCGAAGATGGAACGCGATGGTTTGTCGGCGCCAGCCTGCCGACGGGGCACAAGATAGTGGAAATTGGCGAAGGCAGGGTGACCGTGGAGCGCAATGGTCTGCGCGATACTCTGGCGATGTAATTCAATTAGACTGACGGCGAAAGGAAAGAGCATGACGGATATAAGTGGACGAGTATTGGCCAGTTTGAGCGCAAGCCCTTCGATGATGACGAGCAGCCGGAACCGCAACTGGTTCGAGGCCTTTGCCGGTGCATGGGGCTCTGCACTCGACAATCAGGCATCGAAGATCGAGCAGCAGGCCAACGTGATCAGCGGCGAAGACGGTGCCGACACTCCATCGCAGATCACGAAACTGACCGCAGAATCGATGCGCATGAGCTTCTTGTCGCAAAGCAGCCACACCTCGCTCGACAGCGTCTCCAAGGCGCTTGAGACAATGGCACGGAAGAACTGACCGATGTCTATCGAAATTCTCACCGCAGCTTTCCTGCCCGGTGGTGCGGGTCAGCAAGACAGCGCTTCGATGGACCGCACCATTTCGCTGGGTCCATCGTCGGCAGCGCAAGGCGCGCAGGGGCCAGAAGCTGGGCGGTTTGCGCAGGCTCTGGACAAAGCTGAAGGTGCCAGCGGCGTATTGCGAGCTGACCTTCCAGCGCCCTTTGGCAATATGCTGAAGGCGTTGGACGGGATCGATGTGCAGGCGCGATCTGTCACCGATTTTGCCCAAGCAGCACAGGCCAGCAATGGCGAACTCACTCCGGGCGAAATCGTGCAACTGACCATGAAATGCCAGGAATTCATGTTCCAGTGTCAGCTGACTTCGAACATCGCCAATCGCAGCGCAGATGGTCTGCAGCAATTGTTCCGGCAACAGGGATGAGGTGACATATGGCTCGGGTGTCGTTTGAATTGGATCACGGCCCTTTGAGGCAGTGGATGCGCCGTGTTGCAGCGGGATTCCTGTTGTTCGCCGTGGCCGCATGCAGCGGGCAGGAATTGTACCGCGATGTTAGTGAGCGCGAGGCCAATGAAATGGTCGCTGTGCTTGAGCGGGCCGGGATCGAAAGCGGGAAAAGCCCAGGAGAAAAGGGCGTTTTTGCGGTCACGGTCTCGCAAGGGGATTTCGCTCGTTCGGTAGAGGTGCTGCGCCAGAATGGCCTGCCGCGCGATCAGTATGAATCGCTGGGTACTGTGTTCAAGAAGGAGGGGTTCACATCCTCTTCCTTGGCTGAGCGGGCGCGGCTTGTGTACGGCCTGAGCCAAGAGTTGTCGCATACGATCAGCGAGTTTGATGGCGTCGTCGAAGCGCGTGTGCACCTGGCCTTGCCCGAGGCTGATGTGCTGACCGGCGTGGCGAACCCACCATCCGCCTCGGTGTTCGTGAAGTATCGCGAAGGCTTTGATCTCAGAGCGCAAACCGCAGCGATCAAGTCACTGGTTACGAACAGCATTGAGGGGCTTGAGTACGAGAAGGTCAGTATTGCCATGACCGAGGCAAAACCGCTTCCGGTCGCGAAGCCGACAAGCTCTTCGACGCAAATGACCGCCATCCTGATCGCATTGGCTGCGGTGTTGGGGTTCGGCCTGCTGGTGTTGGGCGGCCTACAATTCTGGCGTAACCGTCGGCGTCGGCCTGATCCCGAAACCTTTACCGGGCCGCGAGCCGTGCCGGTTGAGGAGCCGGTTGGAGTTCGGCATGGCCGCTGATCGCGAGGGAGGTACACTCCCAGCAAGAGCGCGGCGCTTTGCTGCGCGTTTGCGGGGTGACCACGTGCCGGGCTTCGGCGAATTGGTCGACCCACCTGCATGGAGCGAGGTTGCGAAGGAGCAGCGCACCGACCTTGCGGCGGTGATGGCGTTGCTCCGTTTCAGGCCCGCGCTCAATGCTGAGTTGAACGGCCAAAAATTGGCAAGTCTGGCCCAGTTCATTGGTGAGGATCGGTTCGATCAGGTGTGCGAAATATCGCTCGATGAAATCGGAGTGCAGGACGCGTGTGAGGCCTTGCCGACACCATTCGAGCTGGTCGAGCAAGGGGAGCGCTTGATTGAGCAGGCCGAACGGCGGCCAGAAATTGCGCATTTGGCTCAGGCGGCAGCGAGTATCCTCGCGCAGCCAACAACGCAGGAGGTCGCTTGATGAGCGAGTTTGTTCTTTGCGGCGACGCTTTGGTTCGCGCCTCATCTGCGCGAATTGGCCGGGAACAGGTCGGTGATTTTCGGGAAAGTGCGGCGTTGCTTGATCAAGCGAAATCTATCGCGGCAAGGGCCGCTGATGACGCAGAGCAGGCGCGGCGTGAAGGTTATCGGGACGGACGCGAGCAAGCCTTGGCGGAGGTGCGAGAGGTCTTGGCCGATTGTGTAGCGTACCTGCAGTCGCAAATTGCGGACGAAGACGCTCGGCGTGAGCGCGCAACCAGTATTGCAGCGATGGAAGCTGTCGAGCAGTTGATTGGGGCGCGCGACGATGCCCACATTGTGACTGGGCTGGTGCGAGAAAGCCTGCATCGGTCAGGCGCAAAGCCGATCCGTCTCTCGGTGGCTCCGCAATGGGTCGAGGCGGTGCGTAGTAACCTGGGAGATCATAGTCCCGATATAATCAGCGGTGATCCAGCGCTTGATCCGATGGGTTGCCGGATTGAAGTCGAGGGCGGACGGATCATTGCCGACCTTGAAAAGCAATTGAGTGCGTTGAGGGAGCGTTGGGGTTTGAGCGAAAGGTTGGCGGATGGCTGACGTAAACGTCTCCAGCTTGCTCGATAGCCTTCGGAGCCCGCTCTTCGAGCAACGCGGGCGGCTTGTCGGGGCGGTTGGTACGACTCTAAGAGTTCGCGGCGCACGGGGGCGCATCGGCGATTTGATGGAAATTGCCGCCGAGCAGAGCGAAGACGTGCTGCGCGCGGAAATCGTCGGATTTGATGGCGATGTAATGCTGCTGACCCCGCTCGGCGAATTGCGCGGATTGCATGCCGACGCTGAGGTTGTGCTGCGTGAAATGGCGGACCGAATTCCCGCCAATGACAGCCTTCTTGGCCGTGTGCTTGATGCCAATGGCTCACCAATCGATGGGGCTGGCCCCATTGCTCCCACGCCCGACCGGCCACTGGTCGCGCCTCCTCCCTCTCCCATGGAGCGCCCGGTTATCGAGCAGCCACTTGAAAGCGGTGTACGAGCAGTTGATGCCCTGCTCACGCTCGGTATCGGTCAGAGAATGGGCATCTTTGCCGCTGCTGGTGGAGGCAAATCAACGTTGCTGGCGATGCTAGCCCGCCGGGCAAAGGCAGATGCGATTGTGATTGGCCTGATAGGTGAGCGTGGCCGGGAAGTGCGCGAGTTCATCGCCGATACGCTGGGCGAGGAAGGTTTGGCGCGCTCGGTTGTCGTGGTCGCAACATCGGATCAACCGGCGATGGAACGGGTAAGGGCAGCGCGCGCTGCGACTGCTATAGCGGAGGGTTTCCGCGCGCAGGGCAAGCATGTCATGCTGCTGATGGATAGCGTGACCCGTTATGCCAGAGCGCTGCGCGAGATCGGCCTCGCGGCAGGCGAGCCTGCGGTGCGGCGCGGGCTGCCGCCTTCGGTGTTTGCCGAACTACCGCGCCTGTTCGAACGCGCTGGAACGGATCGGAACGGGGCCATCACAGCGCTCTACACCGTCCTTACCGAAGGGGAGGAAGAGGATCCCGTGGGCGAGGAAGTCCGCTCGCTGCTAGATGGACACATTCACTTATCGCGCAAACTGGCTGTGCGCGATATCGATAGCAGGATAGTGACCCCGCGCGGCCAGTTTGC
>JBCBDF010000190.1:0-5028 GCA_038529875.1 Pseudomonadota bacterium
CGAACCGGGTGTTCTCAAAATCGCCGCGCGGGATCAAGTTTCGCCCCGACCTGCAGCGATTTCGAGGGCTCATATGGGCGCAACTTGATCCCGCGCGGCGATTTTGAGAACACCCGGTTCGAAGAAGCAGGCGACCGTTTCTGGATGTCGCGCAATGCCAGCATTGATTTCCGCCAGAACGAAGATGGCGAGGGCACTATGGCGCTACTCGCAGATGGCGGCGGCAAATCGGCCTATCTCTATTCGCGCTCCTACATCCGCGATGTCTATGCGACGCGCTTTACGCTCGAAAGCCGCATCAAATTGCCGCGTCCCGCCACGATTGAATTGATTGTGAAGGAACGCCCGCAAGAGGGCGCCGCGCCGACCTCGTCCATTCGCGGCGTTTCGCTGGGCACCAAGCGTATCGGCATCGGGGGCTGGAACAAGCTGCGGTTTGAATTCGACCGACCTGAGGAAGCGAACGGCGCAGCCCGGGCATTCCGCGTGATCCTGAAAATTCGCTTCGAAGATCGCAAAAGCTATGGCGACAAGACCATTGAGCTGGATGATTTCGCGCTGATCGAATGGCCGGACGAGGCGCTGCAGCGCGATCCGACCCAGGCCTGGCGGTGGACGCATGCGCGCCAGCGCCAATTGGCATCGGCTCCCGCGCAATAATTTACACATCTTAGCCGCTTGCGGGGCGGTGACGCGGGGAAAACCCTTCGCTAAGGTCATGCTCAGAATGCTGAGCCGTCTTTCCATTCGCAACGTGGTTTTGATCGAAGCGCTCGATCTCGATTTCGCGCGCGGGCTTGGCGTGCTCACCGGGGAAACCGGGGCGGGCAAGTCGATCCTGCTCGATGCATTGGGGCTGGTGCTGGGCGACCGGGCGGAAACGTCGCTGGTGCGCAGTGGAGAGCCCAAGGCCAGCGTCACCGCCAGTTTCGATTTCGCACAATTGCCGGATGCCATCGCCGCCGCTTTGGACGATGCCGACATTGATCTGGAGCCGGGCGAACCGCTGATCATTCGCCGTCAAGTTAAGGCAGCCGGGGTGGGCGAGGGCGGGAAAGAAAGAAGCGCTGGATCGAAAGCGTTTGTGAACGATCAACCTGTTGGCGTTGCTCTGCTGCGGGAATTGGCAAGCTCCCTCGTCGAATTGCACGGCCAGCATGATGATCGCGGTCTGGTGAACCCGCGCGGCCACCGCGCTCTGCTGGATCGCTATGCTGGAACCGATATCGCCGGGTTGGAGCGTGCATGGCACGCCTGGGCCAAGGCCGAGGCGCGCTTTGCCGAGGCGCGCGAGGGCGTAGAGCAAGCCGCCGCCGATCAGGAATTGCTGCTCGCCCACCTGGCGGAGCTGACCAATCTCGAACCGCAGGCCGGCGAAGAGGCGCGCCTCGCTGAAACCCGGGCGATGATGCAAAAGGGGGAGAAACTGGCGGGCGACCTCGAGGAACTGCGACACATCTGGGAAGGTTCGGATTCGCCACTGGCGGCTTTGCGCGTTGCGGCTCGGCGGCTCGACCGGATTGGCGGAGAGCACGAATTGCTGGGCGAGGCGCTGGCGGCGCTGGATCGGGCAGTGATTGAAGCGGGTGAGGCCGAGGAAAAGCTGGAGGCGGCGGCGCAGGCGCTGGTGCATGATCCCGCCGCGCTCGACACTGCGGAAACGCGCCTGTTTGAATTGCGGGCGATTGCACGCAAGCATCGTTGCGAAGTCGATGATCTGCCACAGGTGATGCGCGATATGCGCGCAAAGCTGGACGCAATCGAAGGCGGCGAAGCGGAGCTGGACGCGCTTGAAGTCGCCGCGAAGGAAGCGCGCGGGGCCTATGTGACCAAGGCGGAGAAGGTCCATGCCGCACGGATCAAGGCGGCCAAGAAGCTGGATAAGGCGGTCGCGGGGGAACTCGCCCCGCTGAAGCTGGATGCGGCGCGGTTCCTGACGGCGGTTGGTAAGCTGCCCGAGGAGAAATGGGGCGCGAACGGGATCGACAGCGCCGAATTTCTGATTGCGACCAATCCGGGGGCGGACTTTGCCCCGCTCAACAAGATCGCAAGCGGTGGCGAACTCTCGCGCTTCATCCTGGCGCTCAAGGTTGCGCTGGCCGAGCAAGGCGGCGCGGCGACAGTGATCTTTGACGAGATCGATCGCGGGGTTGGCGGCGCGGTGGCGTCGGCTATCGGAGAACGCCTCGCCCGGCTTGCCGATGGTGGGCAATTGCTGGCCGTGACCCACAGCCCGCAGGTCGCGGCACGCGGAGACCAGCACTATCTTATTGCCAAGGCATCGAGCGGCACGGTCACCAGGACTTCGGTGGCGCTGCTCGACGAAGCTGGTCGCAAGGAAGAGATCGCACGGATGCTATCGGGGGCGAAAATTACCAGCGAAGCGCGCGCGCAGGCGGATCGGTTGCTGGAGGGGGTGTGATGCCGGCTTCATTGTTCGAATTGATTATGACCTTTGTTTTCATAGCCGCCGTAATTCTCGGACTGGGCATAATTGCTCTGGGGTTCATGCAGAAGAGAGTGCGAGTGACGTTCTGGCTTTATGGCCTTGGCGTATCGCTGCCCTTCGGCGCTTTGCTCGTCCTGTGGCTGGGCACGGAAGGGTAGGGCGTGGGAAAAATTTACCCGGATTCGGATGCCGGTTTAGCCCCCTCCTCTCTAGAGGAGGGGGTTGGGGGCGGTGGTCCTCAAAGAGCGATATTGCGTCAACGCGCATCCAAAATGCGAAAGAACCCCACTGAGCCAGAGCACCGGTTTTGGCAGGCTGTGCGAAAGAGCCAATTGGGCGGTCACAAGTTTCGACGGCAAGCGGTTATCGGTCGCCGGATCGTGGATTTTTATTGCCCCGCACGGCGACTAGCTGTTGAGCTCGATGGCGAGACACATGACCGCGAAGTCGATGCGCGCCGCGATCACTGGATTTCCGTAGTCCACAAAGTCTCGGTCGCCCGATTCACGAATGAGCAGGTTATGAGAAACCTTGATGGGGTTTTGGAGATGTTGTTGCTGAGACTTGAACAAGCCGAACCTCCAAGAAACCACCCCCCGACCCCCTCCTTAATCAAGGAGGGGGAGAAGCATGTAACAGCCCCCTCCTCCCAGGAGGAGGGGGTTGGGGGTGGTGGCCGATGATCAACCTCTCCGAAGCGGAAGCGGCCAATGAGCTGATGCGGCTCGCGCGGGCGATCGCGCGGCATGACAAGCTCTATCATGCGCAGGACGATCCTGAGATCAGCGATCAGGAATACGATGCGCTGGTCCGGCGCAACGCGGAGCTGGAGGCGGCGTTTCCGCATCTCGTTCGCGAGGATTCCCCATCGAAAAATGTGGGTCATGCGATTGCTGCATCGCCGCTGTCCAAGGTTCGCCACGATGTTCGCATGATGAGCCTCGACAATGCCTTCAATCGCGAAGAGGTCGAGGAATGGGTGGCGCGCGTGCGGCGTTTTCTCTCGCTGTCGGCGGATGAACCGGTCGCGATTACGGCGGAAGATAAGATTGACGGGCTGTCCTGTGCGCTGCGTTATGAGGGCGGTGAGCTGGTGCGCGCGGCCACGCGCGGTGATGGTCAGGTGGGCGAAGATGTGACCGCGAATGTGCGGCATATTGCCGATATTCCTAAACGTCTCCGTTCGTCTCGAGCGCAGTCGAGAGACGCTGGCGGGCACGACGTCTCGACTGCGCTCGACGCGAATGGGGAGTGGAACGGACCCGACGTGTTCGAAGTGCGCGGCGAAGTTTACATGTCAAAGCAAGACTTTACCGCACTTAATGCTGCACAATCCGAGGTCGATGGAAAGCTGTTTGCTAACCCTCGCAATGCCGCGGCAGGTTCATTGCGGCAGAAGGATGCGAGCGTCACCGCCAAGCGTCCGCTGAAGTTCTGGGCCTATGGCTGGGGCGCGGCGAGCGACGTTCCCGAGGCTAGCCAGCACGCCATGATGCGCCAGATCGAGGCGTGGGGTTTCCCGGTCTCGCCTTTTCTGACCGTCACCGATGATGTCGACGCGATGATCGCGCATTACGAGGAAATCGGTCGGCAGCGCCCGGACCTTGGCTATGACATCGATGGTGTTGTCTATAAGGTCGACCGGCTCGATTGGCAGCAACGGCTCGGCTTTGTGGCGAAGGCGCCGCGCTGGGCGCTGGCTCACAAGTTCCCCGCCGAACGCGCTGAGACCACGTTGGAAAGCATCGATATTCAGGTCGGTCGCACTGGCAAGCTGACCCCGGTCGGGCGGCTCGCCCCGGTGATGGTTGGCGGCGTTACCGTCACCAATGTGACGCTCCATAATCGCGACGAAATTGCCCGTCTCGGCGTGCGGCCGGGTGATCGGGTGGTTGTGCAAAGAGCTGGGGATGTAATCCCGCAAGTTGTGGATAACCTCACGCGCGATGTCGAGCGAGAGCCGTTCATTTTCCCCGAAACATGCCCCGAATGCGATAGCGAAGCGGTGGCGGAAGAGGGTGAGGTCGATGTGCGCTGCACTGGCGGGCTGATATGTCCCGCGCAACGCATTCAAAGGCTTGAACATTTTGTCTCTCGCAAGGCGCTTGATATTGAAGGTTTGGGGAGCAAAACCATCGCGCAATTCTTTGATCTGGGGTGGCTGGAAAGCCCCGCAGATATCTTCCGTTTAAGGGACCGCCGCGAGGATATTCTGGCGCTTGAGGGATGGCAGGATAAGTCTGTGGACAATCTGTTGGCTTCTGTGGAAGCAAAACGCGCACCCGATGCGGCCAGATTGCTGTTTGGGCTAGGAATTCGCCACATCGGGGAGGTGACCGCGCGCGATCTGCTCAAGAATTTCCACGAGCTGCCCGCTATCCAGGCGTTTGCCATGCTGGCTAATTCTTCCCGTCTTCCGTTCGCTTCGAGCGAAGTCGAGAAGCAGATGCTCGAACGTGTCTCGACTTCGCTCGACACGAACGGGGATGTTGAAGAACAAGCCATAACCGATCTCACCTCCATCGACGGCATTGGCCCCTCGGTCATCGCCGCGCTGGGCGACTTCTTCCACGAGGAGC
>JBCBDF010000191.1:0-5027 GCA_038529875.1 Pseudomonadota bacterium
GAACGCACGATATGGCGCGTCAGTTTGTCGATACAAGGGAAACTACATCAGGTAGCCCGCGAGGTCAAAATCGCACCTGCGCGTGCTGGGGAAATCCAGCGCTGGTTCCTGTTATATCGCAGGTTCAGCGCGCACTTTCATCCCCGCTCTGCAAGCCCTCTCCAACACCGTCGAGAAAGTCATTGCCGATACCCGGACCTTCGGTTTCCTCGACGCCATCAGTCTCTCCAGGCGCCTCTTCGGATTCGTCTGCCTCTTCAGACTCATCGCTCGCGCCTTTTTGCGGGCCAGACACTCGGCCGAGGCTGTCAGCAAGTCCGGCAAGCTGCTGCGTCATTACGCCATCGACCGCTTTGGAAATGACCGGGATTTCAAAGCGCATCTGCCCGCCGACATTGTATTCCCACACGATCCGCGTGCCCTCATCGACCTCGCTGATGGCGATGGTGAGGACGCCGGTCACCGGCTCGCTTTGCAGCGGGCCGAGCGCGCCGGTCATCCGCAGCGCGCGCTCAGGATAGGCCTGGATCACACGCATGTGCTCCACGCTGCCCTCAAGTGTGATCTTCTCCGGATCGGGATCTTCGGGAATTTTCTCGCAGAAGCAGCCGCCGGCCTGCGGCGTCAGCGTCAGGTTGGCCGCGTCAGCCGACCAAGTATGCGCATCATTCCACCAGCGCGCGGGCGAAATCAGCGCCATCCATACAGCCTTTGGATCGGCCTCTACAATCGCCTCATCGCGCGTAACAAATCCGCCATCGCTGCTCTCGACCACTTCCGCCGACAATGGCTGAGCCGCCGCGAATACTGCCAGACCCGCTAGAACTGCACGCATGATAAATCCCTCTCCTCGCGTTCGAAGCAGGGTTTAGGCGATGCTAGGAATGGGGGAAAGGGCCGAATGCCCCGGAAAGCTACGTCAGGCGAGCACTGCGTCGATCGAATTGGCCACTTCGTCGATACCGGCCATGCCGTCGACGCGGGTCACAATGCCGCGCGCCTCATAACCGGGCAGGATCGGCGCAGTTTTCGCGCGGTATTCTTCCATCCGCGTGCGCACCGTTTCTTCATTGTCGTCCGGGCGGCGCTTGAATTCGGTGCCGCCGCACGCATCGCATACGCCCTCTTTCGCGGGAGGATTGGCGGTGTCGTGATAGAGCGCGCCGCAATTTGCGCACGAAAAACGTCCTGTGATGCGTTCAACCAGCGCCTCGACATCAACCTCGAGCTCGATCACATGGTCGAGCGTGCGGTCATGCTTGGCGAGAATAGCGTCTAGCTGCTGCGCCTGCGCCTCCGTGCGTGGATAACCATCAAAGATCGCACCTGTGCTCGCATCCATCGAGGCGAGGTTGGCATCGATCAGTTCGGATACGATTTCATCGGAAACGAGTTCGCCGCGATCCATAACCGCCTTGGCCTTCACACCGACCGGTGTCCCCGCCTTCACCGCCGCGCGCAGCATGTCGCCGGTGGAAAGCTGGCGCATACCGTGGCGTTCAACCAGGCCAGCACTTTGCGTGCCCTTGCCCGCGCCCGGAGGGCCTAGAAGAATGATGTTCATCGCAAACTCCCCCGACAGTAACCGAGCGCTGATTAGCGCTTGCGGCCCTTCAACTTCGCCTTCTTGATCAGGTCACCATATTGGTGCGCCAAGAGATGCGATTGCACTTGGCTGATCGTATCGACAGTAACGTTCACGACGATCAGCAGGCTGGTGCCACCAAGGAACAGCGGCAGACCCGTTTGGCGGATCACATATTCCGGCAGCACACAGACGACCGCGAGATAGATCGCACCGACCACAGTAATCCGGGTCAGGACATATTCGAGATAATCCGCCGTGCGCTTGCCCGGGCGAATGCCGGGAATGAAGCCGCCATTCTTCTTCAGGTTTTCCGCCGTCTCTTCCGGGTTGAACACAACCGCGGTGTAGAAGAAGCAGAAGAAGATGATCCCGAGCGCATAGAGGGTGAGGTAAATCCACTGGCCCGGCTGCAGGTAGAAGTTGAGCTGCTGGACGAAGCTGCCCGTGGCGCTGTCAACCGCACCCGGCGTACCCGCAAACTGTGTAATCGTCAGCGGTAGCAGCAGCAGCGAGCTGGCAAAGATCGGCGGAATAACACCAGCGGTGTTGAGCTTAAGCGGAAGGTGCGAGCTATCTGCCTGCATCACCCCGCGCTGTGTCGCGCGCTTGGGATACTGGATCAGCAAGCGGCGCTGAGCCCGCTCGACGAACGAGATGACCACGATCAGGATCACGACCATGATCATGAAACCGATGATCAGGCCCGGTGCGATCGAACCGGTGCGGCCGCCTTCGAATAGGTTGGATACGAAGGTCGGAAACTGGGCGACAATACCGGCCATAATGATCAGCGAGACACCGTTGCCGATGCCGCGCGAGGTGATCTGCTCACCCAGCCACAGCAGGAACATTGTGCCACCAACCAGGCTGATCACCGCTCCGATGCGGAACATATAGCCAGGGTTTACGACCGCTTGCAGGCCGCTTTGCGCGCCGAAGCTTTCAAGGCCCGCAGCGAGGAACCAGCCCTGCATTACGCACAGGAACACCGTGCCATAGCGGGTATATTGGTTGAGTTTCTGCCGACCGGTCGCGCCCTCTTTCTTCAGCGCAGCCAAAGTCGGGTGCAAGGCCGCAGCCATCTGCACCACAATCGAGGCGGTGATATAGGGCATAACGCCGAGCGCGATGAGGCTCATCCGCTCCAGGCTGCCGCCCGAAAATGTGTTGAACAGGTCGAGGATGCCGCCACGCGTCTGATCATAAAGCGTCTCAAGGATCAGTGGATTGACCCCCGGCAGCGGGACAAAGCTCAAGAAGCGGAATACAATCAAAGCCCCGATGGTGAACCAGATACGCTGGCGCAGCTCGGTGGCCTTGGAAAAATTCGCGAGGCTCATATTGCTCGCAATGCTGTCGGCGCGTGATGCCATGTCTAAATATCGATCCTAGCGTCTGACTTGTCAGCCCTTTTACGGGCTGGCCGACCCCCGCCGGCTCAAAGTCGTGAACTCAGGCAGGTTAGATAGGGAGCAAGGGGCCGAATGTCGAACCCCTCGCCCGCTATTTACCGAATTATTCAGCTTTTGCCCCAGCCTTAGCCTTGGTTTTCGAAGGCTTGGACGAAGGCTTCTTCACTTCGACCACGTCGACGCTGCCGCCGGCCTTTTCCACCGCTTCGATTGCGCCCTTGGACGCACCGGCAACTACGAACTTGACCTTGGCCTTAAGCTCGCCCTTGCCCAGCAGACGGACACCGTCCTTGCCGCCGCGCACTAAGCCTGCTTCGCGAAGGGCCGCTTCGTCGACAGCCTTCTTGCCGTCGAGCTTCTTGGCGTCGATGAACTTCTGGACCATGCCGATGTTCACTTCGGCAAAATCCTTGCCGAACGGGTTGTTGAAGCCACGCTTTGGCAGGCGCATGTGAAGCGGCATCTGGCCGCCTTCAAAGCCCTTGATGGCTACACCGGAGCGGCTCTTCTGACCCTTTTGGCCACGCGCTGCGGTTTTGCCTTTGCCCGAACCGATACCACGGCCCTTGCGCATGCGCCCCTTACGGGCACCTTCATTGTCACGGATGTCGTTGAGTTTCATGTGTGCACTCGCTTTCGCTTTTGTTCGCGCTTTCAATCATGTGAATCCCCGCGAAGGCGGGGATCTCGTGCCACTTGCGCTGGAGCAGCGGCTGGAGGTCCCCGCTTTCGTGGGGACTCACGCTCGTTTAGTCGATCACTTCAACCAGATGCGGGATCTTGGCAACCGCGCCGCGCACCTCTGGGGTGTCCTGACGCTCCACGACCTTGTGCATCTTGTTGAGACCCAGGCCGATCAGGATTTTACGCTGACCTTCCGGGCGACGGATCGGCGAACCGATCTGCTTGATCTTGATAGTTTTCTTGGCAGCCATTGATTTTACTCCACAACTGCAGCGGCTTCGGCTTCCGCCTCAGCTTCGCTTGAGCCACCGCGGCCAAGCAGGTCAGCGACCTTCTTGCCCCGACGCTGTGCCACAGACTTCGGCGAAGTCTGGTTGGTCAGCGCGTCAAAGGTGGCGCGGATCATGTTGTATGGGTTCGACGTACCGACCGACTTGGTCACAACGTCAGCAACGCCCAAGCTCTCGAACACGGCACGCATCGGACCACCGGCAATGATGCCGGTACCCGCGGGCGCTGTGCGAACGGTTACCTTGCCAGCGCCGAAACGGCCCTTGGCGTCATGGTGAAGTGTGCGGCCTTCTTTCAAAGGAACGCGGATCATCTTCTTGCGAGCAGCAGCAGTTGCCTTGGTGATGGCCTCTGGCACTTCGCGCGCCTTGCCCTTGCCAAAGCCGACCCGGCCAGAACCGTCACCGACAACGACCAGAGCCGCAAAGCCGAAACGCTTACCGCCCTTAACCGTCTTCGAAACCCGGTTGATGTGAACCAGCTTCTCGATGATGCCATCATCTTCTTCTTCGCGGCGACCGCCACGACGATTGTCGCGACCACCACGGCCACGGCCACCGCCACCGCCACGATTGTCACCGCCACGACCGCGACCGCGGGCCTGCTTGGGCTCTTCGGTCTTCGCCGCAGGAGCGTCTGCAGGTGCTTCCGCTGGAGCGGCAGCTTCTTCAGGTTTCGCTTCAGCAGCTGGGGCCTCGGCAGCTGGCGCTTCTTCAGCAGGAGCTGCTTCAGTCTTGGCTTCCTCAGCCGGAGCGGCGGTCTCTTCGACCTTGGCTTCTTCAGCCGGTGCTTCAGTTTTCTTGTCGTCAGCCATAATCAGAACTCCAGCCCGCCTTCGCGAGCGGCATCGGCCAGCGCTTTCACGCGGCCATGAAACAGGAACCCGCCGCGATCGAACACGACAGTGGTAACGCCCGCCTTCTTTGCAGCAGCGGCAATGTCCTTGCCCACTTGCGAAGCGGCATCGACATTCGCACCAGACTTCTTCGCGCCCAGCGTAGATGCAGCAGCGACCGTACGGCCCTGAGCATCGTCGATGACCTGCGCATAGA
>JBCBDF010000192.1:0-5024 GCA_038529875.1 Pseudomonadota bacterium
CCACCAACCATGTGACGCTGACGCGCGGCAAGTTTGGCCGCGACCGCGAAGAATTGCGCAAGCTTATCAAGGATCGCAGCACTGCCGGAATCGTCATCGGCCTGCCGCGCAATATGGATGGCGGCGAGGGGCCGCGCGCGCAAAGCAGCCGCGCCTATGCGCGCAATCTTGCCGAAGCCTTCGCCCTGCCGATCCTGCTATGGGACGAGCGCTGGTCCACCCAGAGCGCCGAGGCCGCGATGATCGGCCAGGATATGAGCCGCGCCAAGCGCGCACAGAGCATCGACAGTCATGCGGCGGCGGTGATCCTGCAAGGGGCCATAGACCGGCTTGCAGGCGGGCTTCTTTAAACTCGGCGCTCAAGGCGTCAGGGCCAGCTCCGCCCGGCGCTGTTTCGCGACCTCGCTCAGCATTCTGCTGCCCGACGCCTCAGCCTCGCGCCACAAGGCATCACGATCGGCATGGGACGGCAATTGCAGCGCCCTCGCCTCATAGCTGGCCTGACGAAAGCGATCGCTCGGGTGATTGCCACCCACCCATTCGGCAAAGTCGCGCGCCTCATCGGTGCCCGTCGCAACCGCAATCCTCAGGAACGCTTCGGTCGAATTGGGGCTAAGCACGCGCTCGATCCGCTCCCCCTCAAGGTCAAAGCCGTATTGATCGTACCAATTCTGCGCCGGGTCGACATGCATGACATTGAGCGAGACCGACAGGCTTTCTGGCGTTAGCTGCGAGTGAATATCGCGGTGCGCGCGGTACAGCATCAGCCTGCCTTGCGACAACGCGCTGCGCTCGACAAAGCGCAATTTCGCCGCCTCAGCCGGGAAACCGGCGTGATCGGCATAGTCATATTCGTAATAATCGCTGCGATAGCCCGGCCCCAGATAACCGCTCGTCAGGAACGAAAAATTGTGGTCGTGCGGGACGCCATAGACAAAGTTCTTTGCGCCGCTCGTCTTGAAGCAAAGGTCGGTCTCGCACGGCCAGACATTGGCGCGCAGGAACATGTTGCCGCGGATCGGGCTAAGCACAATTGCTTGCGGCCCATAGCCGCTTTCCTGCCCCACCTCCCTGTGGCGATGCTTGATCTGCTCAATCAACATATCACCCAGGAATGTGCGGTTATTGTTGAGCGCGCGCAGCCACAGAGCAGCCTTTTGCGTGCGTTCGTCGCACAGCGGGTCGAATTCAATGTCGGCCAGCGCCTCAGTCACTTCTTCAACGCTCGCAATCCGACCGGATGCGGCCTCTATCAGGCGGGGCATGTGGCGACCTCCTTTGACAATTGCGCCAGCTGCGCGTTGGCGGCGATCAGCGATTGTTGAAGCGATGCGGCTGGCGCGGAGAGCAGATCGGTGTCGCGCCGCGACAATTCGCGCAGTAGCGAAAGGCCCGCTGCGGTATCGAGCGCCAGCGTTTGGCGAACCGCCTCCCAGCGCAAATCGGCCTCGTCGTCGACAGACAATGCCAGTTCAACCATGGCAGATACGGCATCATGCCGCTCCATGGCTCCGAGCACGTCGAGCGCGAGGAAATGCTGGCTCGCACGTTTGTTGCCGCTCGCTTGATGCAGCAACCGACCATCTTCGAGTGAGTATTCGCGCGTTGGGCTAGGCCTGTCAGGACTGCGGATCAGCTGGAGCACCAGCATTGCACCCTCAACGCTGACAATTTGGCGGTTTTGCGCACCGGCGTGCATGACCATGCGACTGCCCGGCGCGTAGATAACCTTTGCGGTGTCGATCTGAGCACACCCATTCTCCAAACCGGTGATCCGATGCGCAAGCCCGTGCGCTTCGCCCGCCAGCACGATTTCGCTCACGTCGCGGTCGGCAAACAAGACGCTGCTTGGCTCAACAACGTCCGCGCGCTCTTCATAAGCCAGCAGGGAAAGCGTGACGTTACCGGCACTCATCAGCTGCATTGTCGAAAGCCCACTTGCGGCGCTGTGACGCGAGGGGACTTGCCCCAATGGCTGTTCGCTCAGAGGGCGGATCAAAGTCCGACACCAACCCGCAACGAATTCTTGCGCAAATTCGAAGTCGTTCAAAAGCCTGTTTAACTGTGAGCACTCATCTATCACTGCACCCTCAGCATACCCGGCAATATTTGCTGCAATCGCCTCCACTTGCGCACTGGCGTGCCATCGCTTTGCCGCGCGCGACACCGGCGCTTGCGCGTGGCGCTGCGAAGCAGGATCGCTCCGCAGCGCCGCGATATCAGGATGTATCTGCATCGCTGCGCGCCCAGCCTAAATCAACGCTGCCACTTCAGAGGTGTCGTAAATGAAGACCATAATCACAACGATCGTGTCGTCATAGTTTGCCCCCGCCTGGGTAGCGGAACCAAACAGGCCGGTTGCAGCGTCCAGTCCGGGCAGCGAAGCGAGATCAATTTTCGGCAGATTCATGCGTTTATCCTTCATGTTACGCCAGGCAAAATTGCCATGGCGACCGCCCAAGACTGACGGCCCCAGAGGATTCGCAGAAATTAAAACATTGAAATGGCTCAGCAAGCGCGACAGAGCGTGATCATGACTGCGCAATCGGCCAAATTCGATCCTGCCCAGGCGGCGAAGTTCTTCACGCGCCACGGCCATTCCGGCTGGCTCGGCCTTGCCTATCGCGACCACGGTGAAAACTGGGTTGAGCTGGAACTGCCCTGGCGCGAGGATTTGCTGGGTGAGGAAGACCGCGCAGTGCTCGCATCCGGCCCCATTATCAGCCTGATGGACATGGCGAGCGGCATGGCGATCTGGAACACGAAGGGCGACTTCACGCCTATCGCGACGCTCGACCTGCGCGTCGACTATCAGCGCCCGGCGCGCGAGCGGGCGGCGGTGATCGGTCGGGTCGAATGCTATCGCACCACCCGCTCTGCTGCCTTTGTCCGGGGAATCGCGCATGATGGCGATCCAGATGATCCGGTGGCGCATATTGCGGGTGTGTTCATGACGATCCACCGCGACCCAAGACAGGGTAAAGTCGAGACAACCGGGTCAGAGGGCAGCGCAGCGGGAACCGGCGATGAGTGATCCGCAGACAAAGCTGAAACTGCCCGCCTATGCTCGTTCGCTCGGGATCAAGCTGCATGAGTTCGAGGAAGGGATACCGATCCTGACGGTGGATTTCGGATCAACCGTCGAGGGCCGTCCGCAGCACTTCCACGGTGGGGCGACATCGGGGCTGCTTGAGAATGCCGGTTACGCTGCGCTGCGCGCGGTGTTGCTGCGCGAGGATCGCCATCCGCGCCTGAAGCCGGTCAATATCACCGTTCAATTTCTCGCGGCGGGCAAGGCAAAGCCAAGCTTCGCCATGGGCCGAATCACCCGGCTGGGTCGGCGCAATGCCAACATCGCGGTCGAGGCGTGGCAAGATGACCGCAACCGTCCGATTGCCACGGCGATCATGAATATCCTGATGGCGGAGCCCAGCGAGGGCTAAGAACCAGGGCTAGCGTTCACGGGGGTTGATCCTGAACCCGCCCTCATCAAGGCGAAATTCAACCGGAATGCCATCCACCTCGGTGGTAACGATCAGCGAATCCTCCTCAATGGTCAGCTCCGAGCCATTATCATCGAGCTCAATCGGTTCGCCCAGTTCGATGTCGAGCGGCTGCACCGGCCCCTCGGGATCGGGCGAACTGGTGGGCTTCGGCGGCGCGAGCGACAGGGCACCGCGCATGAAGTCTTTCCAGATGCGCGCTGGCGTGCCCCCGCCTGTCACTCCGCCGAGCGATGAATTGTCGTCATTCCCGACCCACACGCCAACCACCAGATCGCCTGCATAGCCAACGAACAAAGCGTCGCGATAATCCTGGGTCGTGCCGGTCTTGCCGTAATTGGCAATCGGCAGGGTCGCGGCCCGCCCGGTGCCGCTATTGATCGCCGTGCGCAGCATGGCCTGCATGTCTTCATGCGTGGAGGAGGAGAGACTATCCTCTCCCGATGTCAGCCAATCGAGCCAGCCCGCTTCCTCGCGCGCAAAGGCATGCGGCTGCGCTGGGAAGGTGTTGCCAGCAATTCCGGCATAGGCCGCCGTCAGTTCCAGCAGGCTCATGGTGGACGTGCCCAGCGCCAGGCTGGGATCCCCCTCTGGCAGGGGCGATGCCACGCCCAGCTCGCGCGCGGTTGCGATCACGCGTTCGCTGCCGACTTCCTGAAACAGGCGAACGGTGGCGACATTGCTGGAACTGGCGAAGGCCTGCTCCAGCGTGATCTGGTCGGAATAATTCTCACCCGCGTTCTTGGGGCGATAACTGCCTCGCTCTATCGGGGTATTGGCGATCGTGTCGTCCGGCTCCCAACCCGCTTCCAGTGCCGCGAGATAGACAAACGTCTTGAAGGTCGAACCCGGCTGGCGCTTGGCCTGGGTCGCCCGGTTGAACGGGGATTTTGCATAATCCTTGCCCCCGACCATCGCCACGACTTCACCGGTTGGGCGCATCGCCACCAGCGCAACCTGCGCATCGCCCAGTTTCGCACGGCCAACCACGCGGCTCGCCAGCGCCTGAAGCCGCGCATCGAGTGTGGTCGTCACCACCTGCTTGGAATAGCTTGCCTCTGACGTCTTGCGGGCAATCGGCAGAGCCCAATCGGCAAAATAGGTGCCGGTTGGCAAGGTGTTGCGAGCGCGCACATCAAGCTTTGGCTGGGGCAGGCTCTGAGCCTCTTCCGCCGTCAGATATCCCTCATCCACCATTGCGCCCACGACCAAATCCATCCGCTCGCTGGCCAGATCGTAATTCCTGGTCGGGGCAAGGCGGCTTGGCGCCTTTAGCAGACCCGCGAGCATAGCCGCCTGTTCAGGCTTCAGGTTCTCTGGATGCCGGTAGAAATAGTGCAGGCTCGCCGCGCGCAACCCATATTGATTGTCGCCGAAATAGGCGTTGGAAAGATAACGCTCTAGGATTTCGTCCTTCGTCAGCCAGCTCTCGATCCACAGCGCGATCAGGGCCTCACGCGCCTTGCGCGTCATGCTTTGCTCGGGCGTCAAAAAGGTGAACTTCGCCAGCTGCTGGGTAAT
>JBCBDF010000193.1:0-5020 GCA_038529875.1 Pseudomonadota bacterium
CGTTTTGCCCTTCTTGCCGCCTTCCAGCCCCATCTTGTCGAACAGAATTTCACCCAGCTGCTTGGGGCTGCCGACGGTGAATTCCTGGCCTGCTAGTTCGTGAATTTCCCCTTCAAGCCGACCGATTTCCTTGGCGAACTCCTCGGATAAACGCGCCAGCTGTGCACGGTCGACCTTGATGCCTTCGCGCTCCATTCCGGCCACGACTGGAATAAGCGGTCGGTCAACACGCTCGTAGACTTTCGTACCGCCTTCGATGGCGAGTCGGGGTTTCAAGTGTTGATAGAGCCGCCAGGTAACGTCGGCATCCTCGGCTGCGTATTCGGTCGCGCGATCTAGTGGCACTTCGCCGAATGGGATCTGCTTTTTGCCGATGCCGCAAACATCCTTGAAGGCGAGCGGCAAGTGGCCAAGATGGCGCTGCGAAAGCTCGTCCATGCCGTGCCCGCCGCCGATGCCTTGCTCACCGCGCCCTGCATCGAGCGCAAAGCTGATGATCATGGTGTCTTCGACCGGGCTGACTTCCAGCCCGTAGCGAGCGAGCACATTGAGATCGTATTTCCCGTTCTGGAAGATCTTGGTGACCGCATCGTCTTCAAGCATCGGTTTGAGCGCGGCAATCGCGGCATCTCGATCAATTTGCTCCGGCTTCTCCGAGAGCAGGTCGGTGCCACCATGCGCCAGCGGAATGTAACAGGCATCATTGGGGCCAAGCGCCAGACTGATGCCGACTAGCTCCGCCTGCATGGCATTGAGCGAGGATGTTTCGGTATCGACCGCAATTTCGCGGGCCGCGATTCCCCGCTCAATCCAGCCCTCCAGGCGGTCCATGCTCTGCACCGTTTCGTATGCGCTGCGATCGACTGCTGGCATTTCGGGCGGTGGCTGGCGGTTGCCATCTTGATCGCCAGCATCGGCAGCAATTTCAGCTTTGGCGGGGTGCAGGTTGTTCGTCCGCTCTGGGCTGCCTGAGCCTGCTCCCAACCTGCGTAAAAGGCTGGTGAAGCCGTGCTTCTCGAGAAATGCCGCGAGCGGTTCTTGCGGGACGCCATCAAGCTTGAACTCATCTAGCGGCTGGGGGAGATCGGCATCTTCCTTGAGCGTTACCAATACACGGCTCAACTCGGCCTCTTCGCGACCTTCCAGCAGACGTTCTTTCAGCTTCGATTTCTTCATGTCTGGCGCAGAATCTAGCGCACCGCCGAGAGAACCATGCTCAGCGATCAGTTTGCTCGCCGTCTTGGGTCCGATACCGTAGATGCCTGGAATGTTATCGACGCTGTCACCCATCAGAGCCAGGACGTCGCCAACCAAGTCCGGAGCAACGCCGAACTTTTCCTCGACTTCGGGGATGTAGATGCGCTGGCTCTTCATTGTGTCCAGCATGTCGATGCGCGCGCCGCCTTTTTCGCCGATCAGCTGCATCAGATCCTTGTCTGACGAGACGATCGTGACGTTCCATCCCTGCGCCTGCGCAGCCCGGGCATAGGACGCAATCAGGTCATCTGCTTCAAGCCCCTGCTCTTCGATACAAGGCAGGCTGAACGCTTTGGTTGCATCCCGGATGAGTGGGAATTGCGGCACCAGATCTTCCGGCGGATCTGGCCGGTTCGCCTTGTATTCGGGATAAATATCGTTGCGAAAGGAGTGCGAGCTCTTGTCCAGTATGACCGCCAGGTGCGTTGGCCCATCGGCTTGGTCGAGGTCATCGGCGAGCTTCCACAGCATCGTAGTATAGCCGTAGACGGCACCAACCGGAGTGCCTTCCGGATCGGTCAGCGGCGGAAGTCGGTGATACGCCCGGAAAATATAGGAAGAACCATCGACGAGATATAAGTGCTGTTGCTCGGCCATAATTAGCTGCTAGCAGCGTCCATCGCAGGTGATAAGCCGCTTTGGCCGATCGGCTCACGCTTTCACCAAGTGTCACGGATGCGTCGTTGGATGGTGCGCTAAATGAGGCGTAAAAATGGCAAAAAGGACGATTTAGGCTTGTTTTGCCACAAAGCTGCCATTATTTAGGCAGCCGAAGCCGGGCAATCAGACTCGGCTTTGGCAATATCCGGGGGGACCGGAATTGCTTAAACACACTCGCTGATTAAGGAATTGAATCCTATGCGTAAAATCATTCTTGCTGCCGCTGTTGCTGGTTCGGCTCTTGGCCTTGCTGCATGTTCGGAAACCGCTGAAAAAGCCGGCGAAACCGCTGACGCCATGGCTGCTGACGCAACTTCTGTTGCAGAAGAAGGCGCGGCTGCTGTTGAAGGCGCTGCAGAAGCAACCGGCGAAGCCGCTGAAGGTGCTGCTGCTGACGTAACCGAAGCTGCCGAAGGCGCTGCTGAAGCTGCTGAAGAAGCAATGACCGGTGAAGCTGCTGAGTAATTCAGTCGCTTAGCGTTCAAGCTAAACAGATTGGGGGCGGTGCCGTAAGGCGCCGCCCTTTTTCTTTGTGCACCTCAAGCCTGCAGCGCCGGACTGGTTATCCGCCCGTTTGTGGGGCGTTTGTCCAGTTTTGGCGCGCGCGAGCTCTTGCTCCGAAGCCATCGTAAAGCGCACGAGCAATCGCTGCGATGCGCCGTTCTCTGGCCAAGCGTGACCCTTGACCTGTCACATAGATCGCAACTGCGATTGCCCGGCCATCTGGCGCTTCGATGATGCCAATATCACTCGACGTGTTGTTCAGTGAACCAGTTTTGTGACTGACGCGGGCGTCAGCTGGCATGTTGGCCACAATCCTGCGCTTGCCGGTGCGCGTGCGGCTCATTGCGCCCAGCAGCACGCGGCGGCTTTCCTCAGACAGAAAATCGCCGCGATATAGCCCTTGCAGCAATTGCATCATGGCTTTGGGTGTGGCTGCATCGCGCGGATCGATCCAGGCTGCTGGATCATATTCACCATCATCGCGAACGAGTGTGGCGATGTCGCGGTTTATGCTGAAATTCTCGATGCCTTGGCGGCGCACCCAGTCATTCACTCGCTCAGTGCCGCCGACAGCGGCCAAAAGGGCGTCAGTCGCAGGGTTGCTCGAGCGGGTAATCATGATCTCGATCAGATCAATCGCCTGCATGTAATTGCCTTTGCGAACTGGCGCTGCGGGCGAGGAAAATTTGGCCGACCGGACTGGGATCAACAGCGGGAACTCGCTGGTGAGCGAATATTGCCCTTGCTCGACCATCTCCAGATAGGCGGCGGCGACGGCAATCTTGCTTGTCGAGGCCATCGGAAACAATTGATCGCCCAGCACATAAAGCTGGTCGCCGGTAGCCATATCGACGGCCGCAACGCCGATCCGCCCTTTGTCGCCATCAGCCAGCTCGGCGATCCGCCGTTCAAAGCCAGTTTCGTAAATTGCCTCGAAACTCTGCGGGTCACGAACTTCGGTGCCCAGCGCATTATCAAAGCTGGCTTGAAGCTCATTGCCCTGCGCAGCGGCTGGGCTGCTTGCCAGCAAACTGGCTGCGATACTTGCGAAAATCGGTGTGAGACGCCGTCTAATCATGAAGCAAGTGTACTCCCTTAGGGTTATCGGGGGCTTAACGGGTTGCGATTCGTCACTGCAAGCAAATGTTTCGTCAGGTGCGACAAACGGTGCACTCTCAGCGACTGGATTCTCGCAATTCGTTTGCCGATTTGCATAACAGACTAATCAACGTCTGCCGCTGAGGTTCCTGTACTCGGCGACGGTCTTGGGGAACCAAACTGCATAAGCTGCCTTGACTGTTATGAGGGCACCGTCAGGATGCAAGTCAACTCTTTCACGACAGGATCACTCATGACTGCAAGATCACGTTTTTCATATTGTTCGCGAGCGAGCACCGCTGGCCTGTTGCTGACCTGCTCCGGGATTGCTTTCGCTCAGAGCGCCCCGATTGTTCAGCCTGGGGCTCCCGGGCAAGATGGGCGAACGCTTACTGCTGAGCAGGCGAGTGAGCTTGCGGGCACGTCTTATTCGCCAGCAGATGTCTCCTTCATGCAAGGTATGATCGCCCATCACCAACAGGCGGTTGAGATGTCTGTCCTCGCGCGTGACCGCACCAATCGCGAAGAGATTTTGGCGATTGCTGGCCGAATCGAGGCGAGCCAGGCCGATGAAATCGAGTTCATGGAAGGCTGGTTGACCGATCGCAAAGAAGCGACGGGCATGACGGGCCCCCATGCGCATCATGCGCATATGATGATGGCCGGTATGGCCACCCCGGACCAGATGACTGCGCTTGCCGCAGCAGAAGGGGTCGATTTCGACCGCCAATTCCTAACCTTAATGATTGCGCATCATGAAGGCGCGATCGACATGGTTGAGGAACTGCTCGGTCAGCCGGGCAGCGCAGCCGATCCGATCTTGTTCGACTTTGTGGGTGAGATCGAAAACGATCAGCAGTCGGAAATTGACCGGATGGACGCCTTGCTCGCCAGCTTGTCATCAGATCCGCGTGCAACCTTGGCTGCCGGTTTCGACAATGCCGGGCAGGCGATCCTGAATCTGCGCAAGGTAGTGAGCCTGCCGAAGCCCGCCGGTTTCTTCGATCCGGCAAACCCCGCAGACTTGCGACCAGCCATCCCGGAAGACGAAGAAAAGCAGGTTGAGACTGAAGCAGAGACAAATCCGGAAGCACCTGAAGATGAATCGCCATTGAGCGAAGAAGAAAGTCTCACGCAATTTGCAGAGCGCTCACCATTACTAGATTTTGCCAATACAGACATGGCGTTCTTCGACGATATTATGGTCGCGGGTAGCTATCACGGGTTTAACATCTATCGCCTTGGTGAGGATGGTGTGCCTGACTTGCTCAGCTCGGTCGTTTGTCCAGGTGGGCAGGGTGACGTTTCGGTCGTCGGTGACATTCTGGTTATGAGTGTCGAACAAACCCGTGGCCGGGTCGATTGCGGTCTACAGGGCGTGCCTGACGATGTGAGCGATGAGCGTTTTCGCGGATTGCGCGTCTTCGATATTTCAGACCTCACGCGTCCCCGCCAAGTTGGCCAGGTGCAGACTTGCCGTGGCAGCCACACGCATTCGATC
>JBCBDF010000194.1:0-4971 GCA_038529875.1 Pseudomonadota bacterium
ACTCTGCGCCTCTGCGCGAAATGAAACTCAAAAACCTACCGGTCCGTCGAGCTCTTTGACCTGCCACGGCAGGCCGTGTTCATTTAGCATCTCCATAAACGGATCGGGGTCCATTTCTTCCATATTGAACACGCCCCCTTCACCTTTGGCCCCGCTCCAAGTGCCTTGGAGCATCATCGCGCTGCCGATCATCGCGGGCACACCGGTGGTGTAGCTTACGCCCTGATTGCCGGTCTCCTCGAAAGCTGCCTCATGCGAACAGATATTATTGATGTAGAACGTCTTTTCGCCCGATCCATCCAGTGCCTCCCCCGTAGCAATCACCCCAATATTGGTGTTGCCCGTGGTGGTCTCACCCAAGGTTTCCGGCTTGGGGAGAACGGCGGCGAGGAATTGCAGCGGAATGATCTCCTTGCCCTGATATTTGATCGGCTCAATCCCGGTCATGCCGACATTCTGCAGCACGGTAAGGTGCTTGATGTACTCATCGCCGAAGGTCATCCAGAACCGTCCGCGCTCCAGCTCAGGAATGAATTTGGAGAGGCTTTCCAGCTCCTCGTGATACATCATGTACATGTTGCGCGGGCCGACGGCTTCGAAGTCGAACTCAACCTTCTTGGAGAGCGCCGGAGTCTCAACGAATGCGCCACTCTCCCCCGGCCCCTTTTCCCAATGCCGTGCGGGAGCCGTCACTTCGCGGATATTGATTTCCGGGTTGAAATTGGTCGCAAACGCCTGACCATGATCGCCGCCATTGCAATCGAGAATATCGAGCTGGCGGATGGTCTTCAGCTTATGCTTGCGCAGCCACATTGTGAAAACCGATGTGACACCCGGATCAAAGCCGGAGCCGAGCAACGCCATCAGCCCGGCTTCCTTGAAACGGTCATGATAAGCCCATTGCCATTCGTATTCGAACTTCGCCTCGTCCTTCGGTTCGTAATTGGCGGTGTCGAGATAGTGCACTCCCGCCTCAAGACAGGCATCCATAATCGGTAAATCCTGATATGGCAGCGCAAGATTGACGACGAGGTTCGGCTGAACCTTGCGGATCAGGTTCACCATCGCAGGCACTTCCTCCGCATCGATTTCGTACGTGGCGATGTCCACGCCCGCGCGGTCCTTCACACTGGCGGCAATCGCATCTCATTTCGATTTGGTGCGGCTGGCGAGGTGGATGTCGGTAAAAATGCCAGCGTTGAAGGCCATCTTGTGGACGCAGACAGAGCTGACGCCGCCGGCACCGATTACGAGGACTGTCGACATGGAATTGGACCTTTCAAAACTGATTCTTGCGCGCGCCTTAGGATAATGCGCGCCGCCCCTCAATCGATCCGAATTTTCCTACTGCATGAGTGTTGGGCATAAACGCCGCATGATCCGAACATCCTCCCTTTTCAAAAGCGTTTCCATGCCCCTATTCCAAGGGCAAGATATTGCCTCCAGGACAGTGTTCCATGTGTTCCATCGCGTAGGATTTGCAGCATGAGTGATGTGGTAAGAATGCCGACCCGCGATGGTGTGGTCGAGGCCGCGCGGAAGATCGCGGACATCCTGCCTCCGACACCGCTGCTACCGGTCGAGATTGGTGGCGTGCAGTGCTGGGCGAAGGCGGAGAACCTGCAACCCGTGGGCGCGTTCAAGATCCGCGGCGGTTGGCACAGGCTCTCTGCTATGAGCGAAGAAGAGCGCTTAGTCGGCGTGGTCGCGGTATCCAGCGGCAATCATGCGCAAGGGGTGGCTTGGGCCGCGCGCAGGCTGGGCATCAAGGCGACCATCGTGATGCCACGCGATGCGCCACAGGTTAAGCTCGACAACACGCGCGCGCTAGGCGCTGAAATCGTGCTCTATGATCGCCCCGGTGAAGATCGCGATGAAGTGGCGACCAGGCTGATCGCGGAGAATGGCGGCACTTTGGTGCATGCGTTCGGCGATCCGTGGGTGATCGAGGGGCAAGGCAGCGCGGGGATTGAAATCACGGGGCAACTCGGCCGCGAGCCCAGCAACATACTCACCTGTTGCGGCGGCGGTGGCCTTGCTGCTGGCCTCGCCCTCGCGTGCCCCAACAGCGCGATCCACGTCGTCGAACCGGTTGGCTGGGACATGGTCGGCCAGGCGCTGGCTGTGGGCGAGATTGTGCACGCCACAGATGATGCGCCAACGACGATCTGCGATGCGCTGCAACCCACAGCGACCAAACAACTCAATCTTGATGTGCTGGCTGACCGCGCCGAACCCGGCACCGCCGTCACCGATGAAGAAGTGCGCGAGGCCCAGCGCTGGGCCTTTGCGGACCTGCGCATGGTTGTGGAACCCGGCGGAGCGGCGGCCCTGGCCGCGGCGCTGGCAGGCAAGGTCGCGCTGGACGAACACACGGTCATCATGATCACAGGCGGGAATGCCGACCCGACCGCCTTTGCACAGACCCTGAGCGCGGCATAATCGGTTGCAATTGACAATCTGAACCGCCTCTCACAGGAATGCGGCAAGAGGGAGACAACCAATCATGCAAGCGCAAATGCTGGCCCCAGCCGCCGTCTTGATCCTGTGGACGCTCGTGGTCCTGCTGTGGATCATCCCGGCCCGATTTGGGGCCATCGCAAAGGTAGAGGACAAGTCCGCCCTCCCTCGCAAAACCGGTGCACGGGGGGCAGACCTGGAGGGGGTCATCGCCGACAAGGCCAATTGGCCCGCGCACAATCACAGCCACCTACACGAACAGCCCACGCTGTTCTACGCGGTCACTGCGATCATCACGATCATTGGGCCTGGCGCGATCGATGTGACGCTGGCCTGGATCTATGTCGGAGCCCGCATCGTGCATTCGCTGTGGCAGATTCTCGTCAACAAGATACCGGTTCGCTTTGCGCTGTTCCTGCTCGCCAGCATTGCTTTGATCGCGCTTGCGGTGCGCGCGGTGATGGCCACACTCTTCTTCGACCCCGGAGCCCTGCCCTCATGAACATCGCTGAATCGCAAATTTTGCAGCCCGTCGTCGCGCTGATGATCTGGACCATGATCATGTGGGCATGGATGTATGCCACACGCATTCCGGCCATGTCGAAGGCTCCAGAGATCGAAGCGCCCGCCAAGCTGGTGGGGACAACCGGTCCGGAATTGCGCAAAAAGCTGCCCGACAAGGTGAATTGGAAAGCGGACAATTACAATCACCTGCACGAACAACCGACCCTGTTCTACGCGGTAGCTCTTGTTCTCGCGCTGACCGGGCATGGTGATGGCCAACACGCGCTGCTGGCGTGGATATACGTGGGTCTGCGCGTGGCGCATTCGTTGGTACAAGTGACCGCGAACAAGGTGATGGTGCGCTTTGTGCTATTCGCCCTTTCGAGCGTCGTGCTGATCGCGATGATCTTCCACGCGGCGACTGTTGTGTTCGGCTACGTCGAGTAACAAGGCTTGGAGCTTGCGGCGGAGTTACTCCGCCGCTTCGCTCACCGGCTCCTCAGCATCTTCACGCGCAGCAAGGAAACGCTCGCCATCGAGCGCTGCCATGCAGCCCATGCCAGCCGCCGTTACCGCCTGGCGGTAGACGTGGTCGGTCACATCGCCCGCTGCAAATACGCCGGGTATTGCGGTCTTGGGAGTGCCCGGTTCGACATCGAGATAACCGCTATCGTCCATGGCCAGCTTGCCCTTGAACAGCTCGGTCGCGGGCGCATGGCCAATCGCCACGAACGCGCCATCGACTTCTAGCGTCGACGTCTCGCCTGTCTGAGTGTCCTTAAGCACGAGGTGATGCAGCGAACCGTCTTCACCCGCTTCAAAGCTTGTCACAGTCTTGTTCCACAGCGTGCTGATCTTGTCCGATTTCATCAGCCGTTCCTGCAGTATCTTCTCCGCGCGCAGTTCATCGCGGCGGTGGATCAATGTCACGTCGTCGGAATGGTTGGTGAGGTAGAGCGCTTCTTCGACGGCTGTGTTGCCGCCGCCGATCACGGCGACTTTCTTGCCGCGATAGAAAAACCCGTCGCAGGTCGCGCAGGCCGACACACCTTTGCCGCCCAATTCCTGTTCACCCGGAGCGCCCAACCATTTGGCCTGCGCGCCGGTGCAGATCACCAGGGTTTCGCCGATATATTCATCGCCGCTATCGCCGATCGCGCGGAATGGGGAGCCATTTTCCAGATCGACCGAGACGATGGTGTCCCACATCATGCGCGTGCCGACATGTTCGGCCTGCGCCTGCATCTCCTCCATCAACCACGGGCCCTGCACCACATCGCGGTAACCGGGATAGTTCTCAACATCAGTGGTGATCGTCAGCTGGCCGCCGGGCTGCAGACCCTGCACAACAATCGGTTCCAGCATGGCGCGCGCAGCATAAATCGCCGCGCTGTATCCTGCCGGGCCAGAGCCGATGATCAGCATTTTTGTGTGATGGGTCGCCATATTGAATTCCTGTTTGTGTTCTCTGCTGATCTAGGCGTTTGGCCGTCTTGCTTCAATTCGTTGCCGCAAGGATTGTGTTACACATCCACAAGCTGGGCTATCAGCGCGTCTCGCATTTTTGCATCAACGCCCAGAACCTGCTCCAGATAAGTGTCCGCCGATCCAAACCGTTCCTGTACCGATCCGCGCGCGGCATTCAGAAACTCTGCATCAACGCCCATGAGGACACGGACGGTAGCCTCGTCAATCCCGCCATATTTGTCACCCATCAGCTCCATGCCGTGGGCAATGCGCTCTTCATTGCGCGGCGAATGATTGGTCAGCAGGTAGTCATCCATTGCATCGTCCGGGTGAACACCCAGCACGTGATGCAACAGATCCACAGCCATCCCGGTGCGATCCTTGCCCGCCGCGCAGTGAACGAGGCTGGCCCCTTTACCGCTCGCCAACGCTGCGAAGTAACGCTGCAACACCCAGGTCAAGCCATCGCGATCGGGCAAAGCGCCATAGAGGCCAACCATCGCCCGGTGAGCGCTGGCCGCATCCAAGCTGCTTTCGGCG
>JBCBDF010000195.1:0-4934 GCA_038529875.1 Pseudomonadota bacterium
ACCGAGGAAGGCCTGGTCGATGCGCCCGACATCCGCCCGGATATTTTCGACATGCTCGGCACCCAATTCAAGGCGCACCCGCCCATCGGCCCGTTCGAGGTCGAGGTCGTCAACAAGAGACACGAACTAACGCAAGGCATCGAGGATTTCGAAGTGGTCGACGAGCTGTATCTATCCAAAACCACCGCACCGATCGACACGTTGATGCAGACCACCTTCGAAGGCGAGGCGACCGGCTTCGTCGAGGAGAAGTGGGACAAGACCGCCGTGCCGCTCCTCTACACGCGGGATCTCGGCAAGGGCCGGATCGTTTACAACACGCTGGGCCATTGCCGCGGGCATTACGATCTGCCGGGCATGCAGGATTTCTACCCGCACAAGGAAATGTGCGCGTGGAATTACGACGTGTATTACGACCTGTTGCGGCGCAGCATTGCCTGGGCCCAACGAGACGACACCCGCGAGGGCGCATAGGTCGGGACAGACAAAGGGACGCATAAACATGGATATGGAATTTTCCGCAGAGGACCTTGCTTTCCGCGAAGAGGTGCGCGCCTTTCTCGCCGAAAAACTGCCTGACCGCCTGCGCGACGGCGCGCGCCGCACGCCGGGCGTCTTTGTCGAGCCGGATATCGGGATGGAATGGCACCGTATCCTTGCTGAAAAGGGCTGGGTCGCTCCGCATTGGCCTGAGGAAGATGGCGGGACCGGATGGACCCCGACGCAGAAATTCATCTTCGACAAGGAGATTGCGCTGGCTGGTGCCCCGGCCCTCGCGATCCTTGGCCTGCGGCTGGTCGGCCCGGTGATCTGCGCGTTCGGAACGCCCGAGCAAAAGGAGCGCTTCCTACCCCGCATCCTGTCAGGCGAGGACTATTGGTGCCAGGGCTATTCGGAGCCGGGCAGCGGGTCCGACCTTGCCTCGCTCAAGACGACCGCGCGGCTTGAGGATGGCAAATACATCGTCAACGGATCGAAGATTTGGACCACCCATGCGCACCACGCGAACTGGGTTTTTGCTCTGGTCCGCACCAATCCGGATGTGAAGAAGCAGGCGGGCATCACTTTCTTGCTGCTTCCGATGGATCAACCGGGTGTCGAGGTGACCCCGATCCACTCCATGTCGGGTGATCACGAGGTCAACCAAGTGTTCTTCTCCGACGCCGTCACGGCACAAGAAAACCGCATCGGTGAGGAAGGGCAAGGGTGGTCGATTGCCAAGTTCCTGCTGGAGAACGAGCGCGGCGGATCGTGCTACGCCCCGCGCCTGCTGCAAAGCATCGACCGGCTGGAGGAGCTTGCGAAAGAGCAGCCCTCAGGCGTGAACGGAGCCATCGCCCATGATGCGCGGTTCCGCGATCGGCTGGCCCGTGCGCGGCTCGATGCCGAAGCGCTGGAGTTCACCGAATTGCGCATCCTGGCAGAGCTGGCCAAGGGCCGCTCGCCCGGTCCGCAAACCTCGCTCGTCAAACTGCTCGGCTCCAATATCGGGCAGGAAATCGACACTCTGCGGCTCGAATTACTGGGGCCAGACGGCCTGCAATTGCCGCTCGAACGGCCACTCTATGGCAATGAAGCGCCTGAGCCGGTCGGCAGCGAGCTGGCGCAGACGGCGATGGGGAAATACCTCAACAACCGCGCCTCTACGATCTTTGGCGGATCGGACGAAGTGCAGAAGAATATCATCGCAAAGACCGTGCTTGGTCTTTGATACTGGCGCAATTGGCGCTCCACAGAAATAGCAAGGAAACCCGATGGACGTATCGAAGCTGATGTTCCGCGATGGTCTGATGAAAGACGAGCGCATTCTGGTGACCGGAGGCGGAACCGGGCTGGGCCGCGAGATGGCGGAGGGCTTCCTGAAACTGGGCGCGACCGTCTATATTTGCGGGCGGCGGCAGAACAAGCTGGATGAAACCGCCACGGAGCTGACCGAGCTGCATAGCGAAGCAGGCGGCAAGATCGTGGGCATGGCCTGCGACATCCGCGACCCCGATGCGATCCACGCAATGGTCGATGCGATCTGGGCCGATGGCGGCGCTCTGACCGGCGTGGTCAACAATGCCGCAGGCAATTTCATCAGCCGCACCGAAGACCTGTCAGTCAACGGTTTCAACGCGAT
Source organism: Pseudomonadota bacterium (assembly GCA_038529875.1). Taxonomy (GTDB): domain Bacteria; phylum Pseudomonadota; class Alphaproteobacteria; order Sphingomonadales; family Sphingomonadaceae; genus Erythrobacter. The sequence goes on from JBCBDF010000195.1 coordinate 2,123, forward strand.
TTCCGACATCGTCTTTCGCGGCACGTTCTATGTCACACTGGACATCGGCAAGCGGCTGATTGCGGAAAAGAAGAAGGCGAGCTTCCTCTCGATCCTCACCACCTGGGTATGGTCGGGCAGCGCGTTTGTGGTGCCCAGCGCCATGTCGAAGACCGCGATCCACGCGATGACGCAAAGCCTCGCCACCGAATGGGGCCGCTATGGCCTGCGCTTCAATGCGATTGCACCGGGGCTGTTCCCGACCAAAGGGATGAGCGCGCGCCTTTCCCCCGGCGGGCAAGGCGGCAATTCGAAGAACGACCTCAATCCGATGGGCCGCGCGGGCGAGATGCACGAAATCGCCAATCTCGCCGTGTTCCTGATGGGCCAAGGCGCGGAATATGTGAACGGCCAGACCATCGCGATCGACGGCGCAGGCTATCAGGCCAATGGCGGGACATTCTATCCGCAGCTGCACGCCATGGGCGATGCCGAGTGGGATATGATGCGCGAGATGATCAAGGGGACGAACGCCAAGGACAAGGCGGATAGAGCTACAGAGTAATCTCCGACACTGTTCGCCTTGAGCTTGTCGGAGGGCTGCTCTTCACTTCCGGCTACATTTCAGAAAGAAGATACAGTGGTTCGACAGGCTCAGCACGAACGGTTTTGAGAGCGTATTACGAGATCACCCCATCCGCCAATTTCTGCGCCGTCTTGTAATCCGGTTTGCCATTGTTGAGCCGCAGCGAGCCGTGGGTGAACACATAAGCCCTCGGGATCTTATACCCGGCGAGGCCCTCGCGCGCCTGCGCATCCAGCGCCTCCTCCAGATCGCCCGCTATGCCATCCGCCGCCTCCACCTCGGGCTGGACCACTGCCACGACTTTCCGGCCAAAGCGCGGATCAGGCAGACTCACAACGCGCGCATCGTGCACACTCTTGTGCTCCATCAGCACCGCCTCGACCTCCTCCGGGAAGACCTTCTCGCCGCCAGTATTGATGCACATATTGTCGCGACCGATGAAATCGAGCGTGCCATCCGCTGCCCAGCGCGCACGGTCGCCCGTCATGAGGTAGCGCTGGCCATCGATCACCGGGAAAGTCTGCGCGTTCTTCTCGGTTTCACCGAGATAACCGAGCGGCAGCGGTCCGCTGCGCGCGACAATGCCCACACCGTCGCTGCCCGGCTCGATTGCGTTCAAATTCTCGTCGAACAGCTTCGTCTCGCGACCCGGCAGAGCTTGGAACTTACCGCCCCCTGTGGAACCAGCCGCGGTGGTAATGACAATCGCGGTGCCTGAGCTTTCGCTTGATCCGAGCGCATCAACCACCGCCATTTGCGGGTTATGCGCGATCAGGCGCTGCTTGTTGGCGAGCGAGAACATCGCGCCAGAAGACGTAATCATACGCAGGCTAGCGCAGGTTCCCGCCGGATCGCTGCGCGCATCCAAGCTATCGGCCAGAGGCAGGGCGAACGCATCGCCGACAATGAACAGATTGCGCGCGCCCAGCCGCTGCACCTCATCCCATGCAAGGTCGGCGTCGAACTTGTCCGATGGCAAGGTCGCTAAGGTGCCACCTTTGAGCAAATGGATCACCGCCGAAAACTGCCCCGCACCGTGCATGAGCGGGCTGAGAAGCAGCAAGGGCGAGGTCGATGCGGGATGGTCCGGCCCGATCTTGGCCGCTTCTGCCACCTGGTCGACCAATGTCGCCGCGACGAAAGGCGGTTCGCCCATGCCCCGCTGCCACACCGCAATGCTGAAGGCCTGCCATGCCGCCGCCATCGGCCACATCACCGCCTTTGGCATGCCGGTCGTGCCGCCCGTCGCCGTGTAAAACAGTGCCTGCGGATCATCGTGAATTGCGAAGTCAGCGGGCAGCTCGGTCGCCTGCAAATCGGCCCAGTCCCCCGCGCCGACATCAATCGTCAGCGCACCATCCGGCATCGCAGAACGCGCAAGCTCGGCAAAGTTGCTCTCAACGAACAGCGCACTCAGCGTGAACCGCGCAAAGATGTCGGACAGCTCCCGATCTTTATAGTGATAGTTCACATTGACCGGGGTCACGCCCGCCTTGATGCAACCAAAATAGGCGAGAATGTAGTCGGGATTGTTGCGCAGCATCTGTCCCGCGACATCGCCCGGCTTCAGACCCTTGGCCCGCAAACCCGCCGCAATCCTGTCGGTCAGCGCATCCAGCTCGCTCCAGCTGACGATCCGATTTCCATGGATTAGCGCAGGACGATCCGGCTCGATCGCCGTCGCCAGCGCCTTGAGCGCGACGCCAAAATTCTCACCTTGCAAAGCCATTCCAGTTTTCCTTTTGCCTTGTGCTGCGCTTAAACTAACGCAAGCCTTGAGTTCCCCTACGTAATTTATGAGGCGGTTTTTTGCGAAATGCGCTACGATGATTGCGCAAATGAAAAAGAGGCTTGAGCCCACAGAGAGGAAATCACTGATGCGCACCAATGTCATCGAATTACGAACGCCGCATGGTCGTGAAAACATTGAGCAATTGCTTGAGTCCGTTACGATCAGGTGCCTCGACGATATTCATGACGCGGCAGAGAACCTTGCGCGACTCGCATCAGAGCGCGGCATGCAAGTCGCGGTTTGCGATGACATTTCCTCCAAAGAGCCGATGGTCGATGCCGAGGGTACGATCCTCAATGCTGATATTTTCCAATGGCTTGATGATGGAGCGCGCTGGTGGGAGGATCACCGCCTGGCGCTGCATTCGCCGCTGCCACGCGCCTGCCGCTATGAGAGCGAACCGTTCTGGGTGAACAGCCAAGGCTTCAACACGCGCTGGCGCAATTCCTATCTCG
>JBCBDF010000196.1:0-4931 GCA_038529875.1 Pseudomonadota bacterium
AATCGATAACCGTACCGGCATTGTGGTGGAGGAATGTATCGGTATACACCGCGAGCTAGGACCAGGTCTTTTTGAGAATGTGTATGAAACCGTCCTTGCAGGACGGCTTGAGGCGCGGGGTCTCAAGGTGGCTCGCCAGTTTCCGGTGTCGGTCGAATTCGATGGCCACCGGTTTGATGCGGCTTTCAAGGTTGATCTATTCATCAATGATACGCTCGTGCTCGAAATCAAAGCTGTGGAACAGCTCAGCAAGGCCCACGCCAAGCAACTTTTGACCTATCTTCGCCTTTTGAAACAGCCCGTAGGGCTACTCCTCAACTTCTCTCAAGCCACAATGAAGGACGGCATCCGCCGTCTCGTCAACGATTACAAACCGCACTAAAACTCCGCGGCTCTGCTATCTCTGCGTCTCTGCGCGAAATCAAACCGGGACATTGAATAATGCAAACACAAGCCGGTGATCCGGGCGCCTTCGCCCATTTTGACCTGAACCGCGTCGACAGCCCCGCCTTCGTTGTCGATGCGGCGAAGCTGCGCGCAAACTGCCAGATCCTGGCGGAAATCCGCGATGAGGCGGACATCAAAGTGCTGGCCGCGCTCAAGGCGTTCTCGATGCATGCGGTCGCGCCGTTGATCGGCGAATACCTCGATGGGGCGACGTGCAGCGGGCTGTGGGAAGCGCGGCTCGCGAGCGAGTATTACGACGGCGAAATCGCGACCTACTCGCCGGCCTATAAGCCCAATGAGCTGGAAGAAATCTGCCGTCTTTCCGACCATGTGATCTTCAATTCACCCGAGCAGATCGGGCGGGCGGCGCTCATTCTCGATCATGCGGCCACAACCGGCGGGGACGTGTCCGTCGGCCTGCGGATCAATCCGATGGTCGCAACCGGCGAGGTGGCGAAATACGACCCCAGCGCGCCCGGATCGCGCCTCGGCTTTCCGATCGACCAGCTGACCGATGAGCATATGCAGGGCGTCGATGGCATCCATTTTCACAATCTGTGCGAGCAAACGTTTGAACCGCTCAAGCGCACTTGGGACCGGGTGTTCGACGCGATCGAGCCCTATTTCGGGCAGCTTAAGTGGATCAATATGGGCGGCGGCCACCACATCACGCGCGTGGATTACGAGCGTGCAGAACTGATCGAATTGCTCAAGGATGCCAAGGAAGACAGTGGTGCAGAGATCTATCTCGAGCCGGGCGAGGCGATTGCGCTGGATGCGGGGATACTGGTCGGCACATTGCTCGACACCGGCTTTAACGAAGTGCCCATCGGCATCACCGATGTCTCTGCCACATGCCATATGCCCGATGTGCTGGAGGCACCATACCGACCGGCCATGCTGGGCGAATTGCAGGATGACAGCAAGATCCCGATCCGGCTGGGCGGGCCATCGTGCCTCGCTGGCGACGTGATTGGCGATTATCGCCTGCCCGTGGCGGCAGAGCCCGGCGCGCGCTTCGCGTTCCTCGACCAAGCGCATTATTCGATGGTGAAGACCAACACATTCAACGGTGTGCAGCTGCCTAGCATCTGGCTGTGGGACAGCGATACGGACGCGCTCGAATGCGTGAAGCGCTTCGAATACGAGGATTTCCGCGATCGGCTGAGTTGATCGTCTCAAGGGGGTGGCTAAATGCCCTTGCGGCCAAATCCTCCGCCAAGACCCGCCCCGAGGGTTGACGCGCTTGCGCCGTTATCGCGAGCATCGTCGATTGCTGAGCCAGATGGCGGGGTGCCTGCGCCGCGCTCCACCTTGTTGATGGACAGCGCCAATTTTGCCAGCGATGCGAATTGCTTGGCGGTTTCGTCAGCCCGCTCGCGATCCCCGTCGGAATCGATATGTCCGCTTTCAAACAGGTTGCCGCTCTCGATGGCGATGATGACTTCGCCCTTGCTGAACAGCGCGCGCACCGCATCGCCTTTAAAGGCGCGCTCGATACCGATCAGGTGTTCGACATAGGCCGGGTCGACCAATACGCGCGCTTCGACCTGATCGTCGCTCCAGACTTCGAACACGTCCTCGAACGCGGGGTGGACCTGGTCGACAAACGCAAGCTCATGACCATCGAACGAAACTCGGTCCTTGCGTCCGCCTAGGCCAAACCACTTCTTGTGCTTGCCGGCGCGTTGCAGCAGCGTGGTGGAGCGAAATTTGCGGCCAAATTCCAGACGGATCACGGCCCCGCGAAACACCGTGACCCAGCGCCTGTTCTTGCCAGACCCACGGCGTTCTTCCAGATGCGCTTCGTACAGGCTGAAGCCATGCCCTTCGAGCTCGCCATACCAATGGTCTTCAAAGCTCGATCGGTCACAGCCTGGCACCAGGCCATATGTTTTTGCGGCGTCAAATTCGTGTCCAGGCTCGACATCGTGTTGGTAGTGAACGCCGATTTCGCCGGCGATTGCGGAGTTGATGCCGATCTTGATCTCGCGCTTGGCCTTTTGGATCGGCGCATAGCCCCAGGCATAACCGCCGCCGACAGCGACAAAGCTGATCATCAGCTTCAACGTGCCGCCCCAGTTCGGGCCGAACCACAAAAAGGCAAGGGCGGGCAGCAGGACCATGGCGGCGATGGTCCAGCGGCTGTGCGCTGTTTCCTTCGCGTGCAAGCGCATGGTCTGCTGCTCATCGAGCCAGCTTCCCAGCTCTCCACCCATCAGCTTGTTCACATCGGCGCGCATCGCCAGAATTGCCTCCCTAAACCGCCGAATCCTGCGGTGTTTAACCCTTAACTATTTGACGCTACAATAAGATCACAAGGTTAAGAAAGGGCAGCGGAATGGTCGACATACTTGGTTGGTTCTGGACTTCGGCGATTGTTGTGATCGTGGTTGGCACAATCCTGCTGGTCATCGGGATTTACAACAATTTGGTGCGCCAGCGCCAGAACGTGAACCAGGGCGTGGCCGATATCGATGCGCAATTGCGCCAGCGGCACGATCTGATTCCCAACCTCGTCAACACGGTCCAGGGATATGCCAGCCACGAGAAGGAAACACTGGATTCAGTCATTTCTGCGCGGAACAGCGCGGCCGCCGGATCGCCAGATTCGGTCAGCGAGCAGCAGCTCAAAATCGCGCTCGATCGCCTGCTCGCTCTTGGCGAGGCCTATCCTGACCTGAAGGCGAACACGAATTTCCAGGAATTGCAGCGAGAGCTGGCCGAAGTGGAAGATAAGCTCGCCGCCGCGCGCCGCGCGCTCAACGCCGCGGTTGCCTCCTTCAACAGCGCACGCGAAAGCTTCCCCGCCATCCTTTTCGCCGGAATTCTCGGCTTCAAACAGGCTGATTTCAACCGCCTCGACGACAGCGAAAAAGGCGTCGTCGATCAGGTGCCGCAGGTCGCGTTCTAGGCCTTGACCCTAAAGAAAAGTTCGGGCGGGCAGGAACCGCTCGTCCGGTTTTGCATTTTCGGTTGCAGATGCGCATTTTTTGAGTATAGCGCGCCATCCGCTGCCGATCCCTCTTACGAGGGCGGGGACTCTTGACCGCAAGACCGCAAGGCAGCCTTGTTCAGAATCTAAACCTTCTGGGGGTCCCTTGAGTTGCACGTCTATCCTGATGCCACGGAGTTAGTCCGCGCTCTCGAGCCGGACGAACCCATCATTCTTAACCGACCGCATGCCGCGATGCGTGCTGCGCGTTTCTTCACTGCGAAGTTTCCGGGCAAGACGCTATATGCGGTGAAGGCCAATCCTGCGCCGTCTCTGCTGCGTGTGCTGTGGGAGGCTGGCGTGACGCATTATGACGTCGCGTCGATTGCCGAAGTGCGTCTTGCGCGGGCTGAACTGCCCGATGCCGAGCTGTGCTTCATGCACCCGATCAAGACGCGCCGCGCGATAGAAGAAGCGTATCACCAGCACAAGGTTCGCACGTTCAGCCTCGACAGCATGGATGAGTTGGAGAAGATCATCGAGGCTTGCCGCGATCCCGAAACGGGCGAGCCAGCGCAGGATCTGCGCCTGTGCGTGCGGCTGAGGGTTTCGTCCGAACATGCGCAACTGAGTCTTGCGAGCAAGTTTGGCTGCGACCAATCAGACATGCCTGTCTTGCTGCAAGAGGCTCGCCAGCACTGCGACTGGCTGGGCGTTTGCTTCCACGTTGGCAGCCAGGCGATGACGCCGTTCGCCTTCGTACAGGCGCTCGACCGCACCCGTGCCGCGATTGCCGAGGCCAGTGTGGTAATCGACATGATCGATGTGGGCGGTGGTTTCCCGAGCATCTATCCGGGGATGGAGCCGCCGCCGCTGGAAGATTACTTCGCGCTGATTGCCAAGCATTTCGAAGACCTGCCAATCGCCTACAATGCGGAATTGTGGTGCGAGCCGGGCAGGGCGCTGGCGGCGGAATACTCCTCGCTGGTGGTGCAGGTGGACAAGCGCCGCGGCGATGAGTTGTTCATCAATGATGGTGCCTATGGCGCGCTCTACGATGCGGCGCATGTCGATTGGCGCTTTCCGGTGCGCGCACTGGCCGACAATCTGCGCGACCCAGAGGTCGACTTTTCGTTTTACGGCCCGACCTGCGACGACGCGGATTACATGCAGGGGCCATTCCCACTGCCCGGCGATATCCAGGCGGGCGATTACATCGAGATCGGCATGATCGGCGCCTATGGCGCGGCGATGAAGACGGGCTTTAACGGCTTCGGCAATGCGGAGGAATTCACCGTCGCTGACGAGCCGATGATGAGCCTGTTCCGCGGCGACCGCGAGCTGCCTCAGAGCGATAATGTTGTGAGCTTGCGATAGGGCTGCTTGCCGACCCAGCGGTCGTCATTCCCGCCAAGGCAAGAATCCAGGGCGAAGCAGCGCCACGGTCAGTGTGGATCCCCGCCTTCGCGGGAATGACGAAAGTCCTGATTGAGATCCGCTTGCGATCCCAAAGTCAGCCGTTAGCGCCAGTCATCCTTTTCCCCGAAAG
>JBCBDF010000197.1:0-4907 GCA_038529875.1 Pseudomonadota bacterium
CATCTGACACGGCGATCTTGTCGATCTCATCGAGGAAAACGATGCCGTTGGTTTCGGCATTGCGTAAGGCCGTCTGCGCAACATCATCGTCGTCGAGGCGCTTGTCCGCCTCTTCGTCGACCAGTTTGTCCCACGCTTCGGGCACGCGCATTTTTCGGCGCTTGGTCGGCTGCTTGCCGAACGCTTTGCCCATCATGTCGCTGAGGTCGATCATGCCGACATTGCCGCCCATATTGCCCATGTCGAAGGGCATGTTAGGCGCTTCGGTGACGTCGATCTCGACCTCGACCTCGTTCATCGCATCCTGAATGATGCGCTGGCGGAAGCTTTCGCGGGTGGCCTCTGACGCATTGTCGCCGACCAGGGCGGTGAGCAAGCGCTCCATCGCCGCGTCCGATGCGGCTTCTCGCACGGCCTCGCGGCGGCGCTCTTTCTCCAGCCGGATCGCTTCTTCGGCTAGGTCGCGCGCAATCTGTTCGACGTCGCGGCCAACATAGCCGACCTCGGTGAACTTGGTCGCCTCGATCTTCACGAACGGAGCCTCGGCCAGCTTTGCCAGACGGCGACTGATCTCGGTCTTGCCGCAGCCGGTCGGGCCGATCATCAGGATGTTCTTGGGCGTGACTTCGTCGCGCAGTTCCGCGCCGAGCCGTTGGCGCCGCCAGCGATTGCGCAGCGCCACTGCGACGGCGCGCTTGGCATCTTGCTGGCCGATAATGTGCTCATCGAGCGCGGCGACGATCGCCTTTGGAGTGAGATTGTCCATTCGAATCTATTCTTTTCTATCCGTTCGGTTCGAGCGAAGTCGAGAACCGTTGGCGCGAGCGTGTCTCGACTTCGCTCGACACGAACGGGGTGGGGTCAAACCGTTTCCAGCGTCACATTGCCATTGGTGAAGACACAGATATCGGCCGCAACCGCCATCGCCTTGGTCGCGATCTTCTCTGCGTCATCTTCATATTCTGCGATCGCGCGGGCCGCAGCCAGCGCGTAATTTCCGCCCGAGCCAATCGCGGCGATCCCAGCCTCAGGCTCCAGCACATCACCATTGCCGGTCAGCACCAGCAGAGTTTCGCTATCGGCGACGATCATCAACGCTTCGAGATTGCGCAGGTACTTGTCCGTGCGCCAGTCCTTGGCAAGCTCCACCGCCGCGCGCAGCAATTGCCCCGAATATTGCTCCAGCTTTTTCTCGAGCCGTTCGAACAGGGTGAAAGCATCGGCGGTCGCACCGGCAAACCCGGCGACAACCTTGCCCCCCTCACCAATCCGGCGCACCTTGCGGGCATTGGGCTTCATAACGGTGTTACCCATCGAGACCTGGCCATCGCCAGCGATCACGATTTTGTCGCCTCGCTTAACGCCGATAATGGTGGTGCCGTGCCACTGGGTCAGGCCGTGGCTGGATGTGTCGTTAGTCATGGCGAGCGATATGGGCGCTCAAAACCGGCAATCAAGCGCGATCGCCAGTTACGGTCCGCCCGCTCCGCCTGGCGCAGCACCCGAGCCAACCGTGCCGATATTGCCGAACAGGTCTTCCAGGAAGCCACGCTCACGGCCCAGGGTCGGCGTCTTGTCGCCGTCAGGGGTCAGGTTCACCACCTGATCGATGCCCGAATTGTCGACCGAGGCGACATTGCCAGCCGCATCGAACTTCACCGCGAGCACCGAGTGCTGGCGAATGCGCGGCCGCACGAGCGGGCGACGCCCGGTTACGCTCGAGACATAATACCAGGTCGGTTCGCCATACTGGCTGGTAAAGCTTGGGCGACCCAGCGTCCCCTCGACCGAGCGCTGGTTGTCGATGCCCGGCTGGATCGATTGCAGCAGCACGTTGTCGACCACATAGCCGCGCGATTCGCGGATTGAGGAACAGCCAGCGAGCGCCAGCCCGGCGACAGCAACCAGGGCCACGCCCCGCAGCTTGCTCCAAACCATTCCGTTGCTCGCGCAATCACGCTTGTTCATTGCTTGCATCAATCCTTCGACCAATCTTCTTCTGGCGATCTTATATCGCCGCGTATTGTGTTGCCGCATGTGAGCGGCATCCTATATCGCGTGGAACAAGGCTTTACGGCCCTCGTTCCTGCCTTGCAACGCCACTGCATCATGCAGCTGGGGTGAATTGGTTGAATTGTGGCTGAATAGGTGCGGAAAGACAGCACCAGCCGCCTTCGATCACGAACGAAGTCAAACGCGCGAAAGGATCCGCCGATGTCATTCCTGTCCAAAATGCTCGGGCTTGCGCCTGATCCGCGCGAACAGATGCGCCCATTGTGGCATCGCGTGATCGAGCTGGCGCGCGACCGCTCCTATTATGAGCAATGCGGCGTGGCCGACAGCGTCGATGGCCGCTTCGACATGATCACGGCGATCCTGAGCGTGGTAATCGTGCGCGTCGAGGCTGCCGATATGCGCAGCGAGAGCGCGCTGCTGGCTGAATTGTTCGTCGAGGATATGGACGGGCAATTGCGCGAATTCGGCGTCAACGACGTGGTCGTCGGCAAACGCGTGGGCAAGCTGATGAGCGTTCTGGGAGGGCGGCTCGGGGCCTATCGCAGCGCGCTGGTTTCGGGCGATAGCGAGAAACTTGCCGAGGCCACTGCGCGCAACGTCACCTTCATGGACGGCAAGGCCGAGGCAGAGGCCGCATCCTGTGTGGCCAATAAACTGCAAGAGCTTTCAGTGCGACTGGCCGCGATCAGCGATGATGACCTGATAAAGGCCGAACGCGTTTCATGAGCGAGATCGAACTATCCCGGCCGATCAAGATTCGCCAGCTTCCTGCCGACCCGGTTCTGGTCGACGCCAATGAGGCCGAACGCACAGCTTTGGCCGAACGGTTCGAGTTGCCGCAGGTGGACGAATTGCGCGCTGAGCTCAGTCTGGAGCGTGACGGCGTGGCGGTGCTTGCCAGCGGGCCGATGCATGCCCGCTTTGTCCAGACCTGCGCCGTTTCGCATGAGGATTTTCCGGTCGAAGTGTACGAGGACATTGCGCTCAGGTTTATTGACGCCTCGACCACCCGCGCAGCGCTCGCCGATGACAGCGAGGAACTGGAGATAGAGTTGTCGGACAAGGACCTCGACGAGGTCGAGTATTCGGGCGATGCAATCGATTTGGGCGAAGCGATCGCGCAATCGCTCGGCCTTGCGATCGATCCCTACGCCGAAGGACCGCATGCCGACGCAGCGCGCGAGCGGGCCGGGATTGTTGCGGAAGGTGAACAGGACGGCCCGCTGGCTGAAATGCTTAAAGGTCTGAAGAAAGACTAGCCTGACCTACCTGCTTGCGAACCGGCTCGCTCCCTGCCAACAAACTTGCGGGGTGCGCGTACGAGAATGCGCAATGGGGGGATGCAATGGCTGTCAATACACGCTCGGAGAGCTTCTTCTTCAACATTACGCTGGTGCTGATCGCCTGCATTTTCGCAGGCTTCGGCAGTGCAGCGCTGTTTCTGGACCAGTTTGTTTATCCACCAAACCCGCTGCTGGTCTTTCACGGCGTGATAACGCTTGGGTGGTTCGTGCTGACCGCCAGCCAGGCCCGCATGATCCGAAATTCGCGTTTCGACCTGCACAGGAAAATGGGTGCTGCCAGCGTGGTATTGGCGCTGCTGATCGTGGTCACGGGCTATTTTGTTGTAAAGGACATGATCGCAAAACCCACATCCTCAATCGCGGGTTTTACTCCGGCAGGCTCGACCATATTCCCGACAATGGACCTGCTGGGCTTTGTACTGTTTTATATTCTCGCAATCGCCAACCGGAAAACAGCTGCAGCACATAAGCGGCTGATCATACTGGCTGGCATGATGATGCTGCCTCCCGCTACCGCACGATTGGGCCTGACGATAGGGTTCGAGCCGCTTCCGGCCGTCGCCATATTCGGCTTAGTCGCAGCTATGCTGATCTATGACTGGCGAACGCGCGGGCGTCCGCATTGGGCTAGCGTCCTTGGACTGATCGTCGGGGTCGGCGGGACTCCGGTCAGATTCCTGCTTGGCCCGTCAGATGGCTGGGTGCGTTTCGCTGAGGCCCTATATTAGGCACGAAGCAAAATCACACTAGGCCGAGGCAAAATCACATTGGGCACGAAGCAAAATCGGCGCCCAAACCCCCAATCAAAACGGAATATCGTCGTCGAGGTCGTCATAGCCGCCGCCCTGATTGCCGCCCTGTGAGCCACCGCCTGAGCCACCACTACCATTGCCGCCGCTTCCGCCGCCGCCCTGGTTCCAGCCGCCCCCTGAACCGCCAGAACCGCCGCCACCTTGACCACCGCCGCCATAGCCGCCGCCTTGGCCGCCACCACCGCCGCTGCGGCCGTCGAGCATGGTCAGCGTGCCGTCATAGCCACGCAACACCACCTCGGTGGAATAGCGGTCATTGCCGGACTGATCCTGCCATTTGCGGGTCTGCAACTTGCCTTCGATAAAGACTTTGCTGCCTTTCTTGAGGTAATTTTCGACCACATTGACGAGACCTTCGGAGAAGATCGCGACTGTGTGCCACTCGGTCCGCTCCTGCCGTTCGCCGGTGTTGCGATCCTTCCAGTTCTCGCTGGTTGCGATGCGCAAATTGGCCACCCGTCCGCCATTCTGGAACGAACGGATTTCGGGGTCCGCCCCGAGATTGCCGATCAGCATAACCTTGTTGAGCGAACCCGCCATGTCTTCAAAACCTCTCAATTGGAACTGGCCGCGCGATGCGGCACGTATTTGCGATTCCCTCATCTCATAAGCGAGCAGACGCGCCGAGGCGAGAGCCCGGCGGCCAATGTTTAAAACTCGCTGGGGAAATCAGGTGCTGGGGTAGCGCAACCGACCGAGAAAGCGGGAAATACTGAAGCTCTCGCGATCGCTGCCGAGCAGTTTGGCCTTCGCCTTCTCGAACTTCATCACGCCG
>JBCBDF010000198.1:0-4905 GCA_038529875.1 Pseudomonadota bacterium
GAGCGCGGACTTATTCGCCGCCTCCTTGCAGTAGCGTTTCGCGGCGCGATTGACCATGATCGAGTGCGGCACGGTGCGCTCGATCAAACCCGGCTGTGCGCGCTGCTCCCCATTGAACTGGTCTTTGGCCCATGGCGCATCGGGCGTTACCAAAGTGGGCGCCCACCAGGCTTGGGTCATATTGCCGAGCTTCGCGCCGCTCTCCATCGCCAGCGCCAATCCATCGCCGCGCGCCGTCGGCGGACTGGCGGGGGCGTCCATCGGCCCGCGCAGGAAAGTCTGGCGCTTGTCTTCATCCCACTCGAATCCGCCGGTGGCGATCACCACACCATTGCGCGCCATCAGCGTGATCGGCTGGCCATAGCGGACCGCCTCGATCCCGGTCACGCGGCCTTGCTCGCGCACCAGTCGCTTGGTCTCGACACCCAGCATCGGCTCGATCCCGCGCGCAAGGCATGCCTTCAGCAGTCGCCCGATCATCGCCTGACCAAACCCGCGCTCTTGCGCTTCCATCCGCCGCCCCAGCTCCTGCGGTTCGACCACGCCGGTGCCGCCGCCCAGCGGCGTCTCGCGCAGCATCATCGGCTTGGGCTCTTCAATCGCCGTGATGCGATCGGCCCACTCGCCCAGATCCGTCAGCGCAAACAGGTCATGGTCGAGCGCGCGGCCACCCTCGGGCTTCGCGCCCGGCCGATCCATGTAATAGTCGGGATAGCCATCGAGCAGCGAAACGCTGAGCGCGCCCACATCCTCCAGAAATGCCAGCGCTTCCGGCCCTTGATCCAAAAACGCTTCGAGCGTTTCATCGACCAGATCGCCGTGATCGAGCGCCTTGAAATAAGCGAGCGCCTCTTCGCGGCTGTCCGACATGCCAGCGGCCTTTTGGCGCGGATTATTCGGTACCCAAATGACCCCGCCGGAAATTGCCGCCGTGCCGCCAATGCGGTCGAACCGCTCGACCAGCGCGACGCTTGCCCCGGCATCATGCGCAGCCAGCGCCGCTGTCATGCCCGCTGCGCCGCAGCCCAATATAATTACGTCAAACTCACTCATAGCTTGCATAGAGGCGCAGATGCCCAACCCTGCAATTCCTCATTTTATTGGGATGCCATAGCCACCTGCTCCCTCCATTTTGACAAGGTGCACATCCCGCTACTCGGCGCTAAGCAAGAGCCAAAGGGAGAGACATCATGAAGCTTGAAGGCAAAGTTGCAGCGATCACAGGCGGCACGGCGGGATTGGGGCGCGGAATTGCTGAGGCTTTTCTGGCCGAAGGCGCAAAGGTCGCGCTGTTCGCGCGCAATCCCGAAAAGGGCGCCCGCGTTATTGAAGAAATGCGCGTCAGCCGACCGGGGCCAGACCGCGCAATCTTCGTCTCCGGCAATGTTATGAACCAAGAAGATGTCGAAGGCTTCATCGACCAGACGGTCGCAAATTTCGGCACGATCGACATCCTCGTCAACAATGCGGGCGGCGCCGGCGATCTCCAGCCAATGGTCGACCTGAGTGACGAGGCCTTTGACGAGGCGATGAAATGGAATGTCTATTCCACCTTCTGGGCGACCCGCCGCGCATTGAAGACCATGATCGCCCACAAATCCGGACGGATAATCAACATGTCATCGATGGAGGGCAAGCACGGCAAGCCGGTCTTCACTGCCTACACCGCCGCCAAACATGCGGTGAACGGCATGACCAAATCGCTGGCGCGCGAAGTGGGCGAACTGGGCATCACCGCGAACTCGATCTGCCCCGGTCTGGTGGTGACCGACATCATCAAGAATAACGGCCCGGAAACCGCCAAGGCGATGGGTATGGAATTCGACGACATGATCACCATGTTTGCGCAGGAAGCCGCGATCAAACGGCCCAATAAAGTTGAAGAAATCGCCGCCGTTGCATTGCTGCTTGCCTCACCCGAAGGCGCGGGGATCACAGGCGCGGCGATCAGCGTGGATGGCGGAACGGCGCAGTATTGAGGGTCAGCGCGTGAGTCTGATAACACGATCCTATGTTTGAAGCTCTCGATTGGTCGATGATGATTTGGACTGGCGCTGTCTTCCTGTCCGGCTATCTGCTGGGCACACGTCGGCGCACGGAAATAAAGCCGCCGCTCGATTTCGACATTTCAACTATTTCGCCAGAAGCCCGTGCAAGGATCGAACAGTCTTTGCAAAGCGGTTCCAAGATTGAGGCGATCCGCACGCTGCGCGAAGACACCGGGCTCGGACTAAAGGACTCGAAGACTATTATCGACCGCTGGAACACACCCAGTGTTGGTGGGCAATCCTAGCACAAGACTTAGCCCCCTTCTGCAGCAGCCATGGCTGCGCCTACAGCTGCCTCAATATCTTTCGCCTGCGGATTGCCGCGGATCGTCAGCCCGCCATTGGGCTGGATATTCTGGCCCGTGACAAAGGCATGGTCGCCGCACAGCCATAGGCAGGCGTGCGCCACATCTTCCGATGTGTTGAGCCGCCCAAGCGGGTATCGCGGCATGAAGGCATCGACCAGGCCGGGCACCTCGAAACTGCCAGCGGTCATCGGGCTTTGGGTAAAGGCAGGCGAGACCGAATTCGCCCTGATCCCCAAATGCCCGAAATCATTGGCGACGCATTCGATCATCGCCTCGCCGGCCGTCTTCGTCCCGATATAGGCGGCGTGGTTGTTGATCAGCGCTTTGGTCGTCGCGGAGCTCAACGAAATTATCGACCCGCCTGTTGGCTCCTGCTCGCCCATCACCTTGACAAAGGCTTGCAGGAAATGATGCACGCCCTTGAATTGCAGGTCGGTGATGCGGTCGAGATCTTCTTGGCTGGTCTCCAGCAAATTGGCAAGCAGCGCCCAGCCGGTGGTGTTGATCGCCGCATCGACCCGGCCCATTTCCGCTTTTGCCTTTTCAGCGAGCGCGTGAACCTCGTCATGGCTGGTGATATCGCAAAGCGCATAATGCCCGCCAATTTCCTCGGCCAATTCCGCCAGTGGACCCTCTTTGCGACCGGACACCATCACTGTGGCGCCCTCGCTTGCGAACAGGCGCGCAATCACCTGACCCATATTGCCCGGCGTTGCTGCGCCCAGCACCACTGCGGTCTTGCCTTCGAGTTGTCCCATGATTTGTCCTCTCGTTCTCGTTTCTGGTGCCGCGCCACCCGCTCCCTCCACCCTTCCACCCGGAGCCTACCGGGACACTATCCGGGTGGAAGGGTGGAGGGAGCGGGTGGCCTGGGTCCGTAAGCACATTACTGCGCGCAGCAAACATTCACCCTTCCCAAAAGTGTCCATTGTCTGCGCCCAGCCACCGCCCGATAGCCCCAGGTGAAATTGGGAGATGCCAAGCATGTTTACTGGACCGATGGAGGATCGCCTCGCGATCCGCGAATTGCACGAAATCTATGGCGACGGCGTTGTTCGCTTCGACAAAGAGACCTGGGGTTCGGTGTGGGCGGATGACGCCGACTGGGATTTCATGGGAATGGATATCAAAGGCCGCGCGGCCATCGTCGAAACCTGGCTCGGCGCAATGTCCAATTTCGATGCGGTCAGCTTCAGCTGCGTGCCCGCCTCGATCGAGGTCGATGGCAATACGGCCACGTCGCGCGTGCAGACGCAGGAAGTGCTAAAGGGCAAGGATGGCTCAACCCGTATGATCGGCGGGCTCTACACAGACGAGCTCGAGAAGCGCGACGGAAGCTGGGTCTACACCAAGCGCGCGTTCCAGATTATCGCCGAATACAATCCTGAGGGGGAATAAGGGAATGGCCAAGATTGTAATCGCCGCGCAGATCGACCTCGATCCTGCACAACGCGCAGACGCGCTCACCAGTGCGAAGCCGCATATCGACGCAGCGCTCGCGCAGGATGGCTGCAACCATTACGAATGGAGCGCCGACGGCAATGATCCCAAACGGGTCAATGTGTTCGAGGAATGGGAAAGCGAAGAAGCGCTCGCGCGGCATTTCGCAGGGCAGGCCTATGCCGGAATGCGCGACCATATCGGGCAATTCGGCATGACCGGGGCGGAGAGCAAGAAGTACCGCGTCGATGCCGAAGGGCCGGTCTACAATGCGGAAGGGCAAGCGACCGAGGCGTTTGACTGAGTAATCGCGTGACCATTCTGGGCGCCATCTTGGCCGGAGGGCATGCGCGCCGCTTTGGCAGCGACAAGGCGCATGCGCTGTATGATGGGGAGCGGCTGATTGATCGGGTCGCTGCGGCCCTCAGGGCGCAATGCGATGACCTGATCGTGTGCGGTCGTGAAGAACCTGGCTTTACCTGCATCCCTGACCGGCCCGCGCCCGATCTCGGACCGCTGGGCGGCCTGAATGCGGCGCTCGCCTACGCGTCGGACAACGGTTTTACCCATGTGCTTAGCGCCGGATGCGATGTGCCCAACCTTCCTACCGACCTTGCCGAGACGCTTGCAGGCGAAGGCGCAGCAATCGTGCGGAGCCAACCTGTAATCGGATTGTGGCCCGCAGAGCTGGCGGGCGTGCTCGACACATTCATCGCCGATGGAGGCCGCGCGCTATATGGCTTTGCCGAGGCGATCGGCGCGCGCCAAATCGCCTTCGACCCGCCATTGCTCAATGTGAATTCGCCGGAGGATTTGCGGTAGAATTTCAGATACGATGCCCTTGCCAGCCCGCGCTTCAACGCCCTAAACCTTCAACATCTGCTTGCCGCGGTTTTTGCCGGTGAACAGCCGTTGCAGCGTATCGGGAGCATTTTCGAACCCCTGCTGGATATCCTCCTGATATTGCAACCGGCCATCCTGCACAAAGCCCTCAAGCCGCTTGCGGATCGCGGGGAACTCGCTGGCCCAATCGAGCACGATGAAGCCCGCCATACTCGCCCGGCGGAATATCAGGTTGAAGTAATTGCCGGGGCCGGTCGGCAGCCCGC
>JBCBDF010000199.1:0-4806 GCA_038529875.1 Pseudomonadota bacterium
ATCGGGACATTGGGCAGGAACAAGCCAACCCGATCCCCCTTCGCAACCCCCATCGCCGCCAGACCCGCGGCAAAACGCTGGGCCTCGGTAAAGACATCGCGATAGGAATAGGTCCGGCCCAGGAAATGCAGCAGCGGTGCCTGAGGGGTCTCCCGCGTCGATTGCTCCAGCAGGTCGGGCAGGCTCATCAGCGGAAATTGCGAATCCCAGGGGGTGGGATGATGGTATGGAGCGCTACTAACATTCATGTCAGTAGAATGGCCGATCCATGCCGCGCGCACAAGCAATTCCGCCGATGTCGCGAGATTTTCCGCGCCTTGGCAGGAGCTTGAACGCCCAACACGAAAAAGCCGCCCGCAGACTTACTTGCAGAGCGGCCTTTCAGTTGTCAGATCTTGCAAGCGCCTCTTACGCGTCTGGCTTCTCTTCTTCCGTATCACTCTCGGGCGCGGCAGGCGCTTCGGGAGCAGTCGGCATTTCGGGCTCGGGCTCGGTGCCGTTGGCTTCGGCCTCACGCTTGGCGGCGAGCCATGCTTCGGCTTCGGCTTCTTGTGCCGCCTCGGCAGCGGCCTTGGCATTGGCATCGCGTTCGGCACGCAGCTCTTCGATCAGCTTGTCCTTGTCGCTGCGGGTATCGCCATCGACAGGAGCCTCCACTTCTTCGACAACGCCAGCGCGCTTGGCCGCCTTGGCGACAACCGCGTCAAGCTCACGCTGCGAACACAGGCCGAGAGTTACCGGGTCCTTCGGCTGGATGTTCTGGATATTCCAGTGCGTCCGTTCGCGAATCGCGCCGATAGTGTTGCGGGTCGTACCGATCAGCTTTGAGATTTGCGCATCCGACACTTCCGGGTGGCTGCGCAGGATCCACGCGATCCCATCTGGCTTGTCCTGACGCTTCGACACAGGCGTGTAACGCGGGCCCTTGGTGCGGGTCACCTCAACCGGAGCCTTTTGCATGACGAGCGAGTATTCGCTGTCGGCCTGGCCCTTTTCGATCTCCGCCAGCGTCAGCTCACCGGCATGAACCGGGTCGCGGCCGGTATATTTGCTGCCCGCCAGATCGTCCGCCATCGCCTGGACTTCGAGCAAGTGCAGACCGCAAAACTCTGCGATCTGTTCAAACGACAAGCCGGTGTGATCGACCAGCCAGGTGGCGGTCGCATGCGGCATAAGTGGCTTTGGTTGTTCCGTTGGCGCCTTGGCCATGGGGCAAACTCCGTAAGAAATTAAAAGGGCCGCCCCTTGCGGAGCGGCCATTGCGTGATCGTAGATAGGCAATCACGCAGGATTGAGCAAGCAAGATCGCTCGGCCAAGGGTTTTGCATATCCTGTCAGGCAGGAGCGACTTGCAGCGAAACGCTTTCATCCTCTTCAAGCGCGACCAAACCCGTTAGAAACTGGCGGCTTGCCGCTTCCCACGAATAGCCAGCGCCAAAGGCTGCGCATTCGGAAGGGATGCAATAGCGCGCTGCGTCGATCGCGCGCGGCAAGTCCTCCGACAAGGCGCCGACTTGTTCGGTTATGATGTCGATTGGCCCGGCCACCGGAAAAGCGGCAACCGGGGTTCCGCAGGCAAGCGCTTCGATCATAACCAATCCGAACGTGTCGGTGCGGCTGGGGAAGACAAACACGTCCGCCCCGGCATAGCATCCCGCCAGCTCGCGCCCGGAACGTTTGCCGAGGAAATGCGCAGCGGGAAAGCGCGCCTCCAGATCAGCGCGCGCCGGGCCATCGCCCACTACGACTTTCGTGCCGGGATAATCGCATTCGAGAAACGCCTCGAGGTTTTTCTCCACCGAGACGCGGCCGACATAGAGCAGGATCGGCCCCTCCATTTCGGCATATTCCGATGGTGGAGCGGCATCCGGCGAGAAGCACGAAAGGTCGACGCCGCGGCTCCAATGGTGGAGCTGTTCAAGGCCCTGTTGGCGCAGCTCGCCGCGAATGCTCTGGGTCGCCACCATGATCCGCTGAGCCGGTCGGTGAAACCAGCGGATATAGGGCCAGAAGGCGCTCGCGGGCAGCCGGGTGCGACGCGCGAGATAGTCGGGAAATTGAGTGTGATAGGCGGTGGTAAACGGCACCCCGCGCCGCGTGCAATAGCGCCTTGCCGCCAAGCCAAGCGGACCCTCGGTGGCAATGTGAACAGCCTCGGGCGCGATCCGCCCCAGCTCTCGCCCCACCGCGCCGGGTATAGTCAACGCGAGACGGATTTCAGGATAAGTCGGACAGGGGACCGAGCGGTAATTGTCTGGCGAGATCACCGTCACATCGAAGCCCCATCGACGCAATATCTCCGCCGTGGTCGACAGCGTCCGCACCACCCCGTTGGTCTGCGGATACCAGGCATCGGTGACGATGGCGATTGAGCGCGGAAAGGGGCTGCTCGGCATGAAGGATTGGGCGTTCATGCAGCCTCCTTCGCGGTGACCGGGGCTTTCCGAGCCTCACTCTCAGCATCACGGCGCGCGATTTCATCGGGCCAGTTGAGGATTTCCATGCTGCCGTCCTGATGCTCGACCAGAGCGTTACACCCCTCGACCCAATCGCCGTCGTTCCAGTATTCGATGTCGTCGATCATGCGGTGTTCGGCGGTGTGGATGTGGCCGCAGACCACGCCATCAACCCCGCGTTCGGCGGCGGCGCGCGCTACAACCTCTTCATATTTTCCGATGAATTCGACCGCGTTCTTGACCTTGTGCTTGGCCGCTTTTGATAGCGACCAATAGGGCATGCCCAGCGCCTGGCGCGCCTTGTTCACCCATTGGTTGAGGCCCATCATCAGGTGGTAGGCCGCATCCCCGACGAAGGCGAGCCAGCGATGCGAGAGCATCACCGCATCGAACTCATCGCCATGTAGCACCAGCAATCGCCGACCATCGGCAGTATCGTGAAAGGCCGCGCGGCGGATTTCGACCCCGCCAAAGTTGAGACCCGTGAACTGGCGGAACATCTCGTCGTGATTGCCGGGAATATAGACAATCCGCGTGCCCCGCTTGGCACGCTTCAACAGGCGCCAGACGATGTCGTTGTGGCTGGTCGGCCAGAAAAACTTCTTCTTCAATCGCCAGCCGTCGATAATATCCCCGACCAGGTACATCACCTCGCTATCGGTGTTGTCGAGGAAGTCGATCAGCATCTCGGCATTGCAGCCCTTGGTCCCCAAATGCACGTCGCTGATCCAGATGGTGCGATATTTGCGCCTGCAATCGCTGGTCGCTTCAGGGATTTTGGGCTCTGTGGGAAAGCTGGCGACATTTCCGAGCTCAGCCAGACTATCTGGCAAGTCGGACAAACGAGAATCGGCCATTGGTGGGGTCCTTCGACAACCTAGGTCGAGCCCTTCAATGGCACAGGATTGTTACAAGCGTTGCGCAAGCGCGTTACGATTCGCGGTCAATTGGTCAGCTTCAAGTCACTGCATTGAAACGAATCCAGGCACGCCCTCCACCCGGGAAATCCACCGCTGCAGGTTCGGGAAATCATCGAGGCCAAAGCCGCCCTCTTCCGCAACATGCGTGTAGGGGAACAGCGCGATATCCGCGAGCGTGATGGCATCGCCGCACATGAATTGGCGCGTTTCCAAATGCTTATCCATCAGCTCCAGCGCGGCGCAACCGGCTATTCGTTTGGCCATGATCTGGCTGCGCTGCTGCTCGGACAGATTGGCTTCCCCGACAAATCGCAACCAGAAGCGCAGGGTCGCGACATTCGGTTCGTGATTGTATTGTTCGAAGAACATCCAGCGCAGCATGTTCGCCTGTTCAAAGCGGTCTTGCGGGATCAACATTGAACCCGATGCGAGATACCAGCACGCCGCATTGCTTTCGGGCAGGAAGCGCGTTCCGTTATCATCATCGATCTGCAGCACCGGAATGCGACCGTTTGCATTGACGTTGGCGATGAACTCGGGCGACCGCGTCTCACCCCTCAAGATATCGTATTGCCGAAACTCCACCGGCAGGCCGAGCAGCGCCGCCGTCAGCTTGATCTTGTAGCAATTGCCGCTGCGGGGGTCTTCGTGGAGGGTGAGCTTGGGCGGCGCGGTTTCCTCGGCCTCTTGTTCGAAATCGGCAGGTTGCGCCGCAAAGCGGAACACCGTCGTCGGAAAGACCAGCATTTCGGGCCTTCCCGTGCCCAGCCCCTCGACGGATGGAGCGATGTAGGGCTGTGAAAGGGTCGAGTTGGGGTCGCTGGGCCAAAGCACATGCTTGGCGGCGAGCTTGTCACCCTCCGCCCCGCTCCATTCATCGCCTTTCGCCGCTGGGCCGCGATAGATCGTTTCCATATCCCGCCAGCGAACGGCGCCCCTGCCTTTTCGAACTTCAACGAACGCGTAATCGCCAGAGATGCGCAGCAGGGGATAGGTCATGCATTTATCTTTAGCACGATTTTGCCGATATGCTCTCCCGCTTCCATCCGGGCATGCGCGACGGCAGCCTCCGCCAGAGGAAAAGTCTGGTCCATGATCGGGGCGAGGCCACCAGAGGCAAAGAGCGGCCAGGCATGGCGCGCGATCTCATCTGTCAGGGCGGCCTTGAACGCATCGGAGCGCGGGCGCAGGGTCGATCCGGTGAGCGTCAATCGCCGCATCATTACGAACGCCATGTTGATATCCGCTTTTGGCCCGCCCAGCACCGCGATGGTGACGTGGCGGCCATCCTCGGCGAGGCATTTCAGGTTGCGCGCGACATAATCGCCCGAGACCATGTCGAGCACCACATTCACGCCTTCGCCGCCCGTATGCTCCTGCACGGCCTCAACAAAGTCCTGCTCGCGGTAATTGATCGCCAGGTCAGCGCC
>JBCBDF010000200.1:0-4798 GCA_038529875.1 Pseudomonadota bacterium
ATTCTCGTTCTCCAGGCGGGGCAGCTGGGGCGGCGCACGGCCCGGTCGGGGCGGTGGCGAAGGGCGCCGCGGTGCCGGTAGGCCGGGCGGTGGACCTCCTCCCGGTGTCGGTGCAGGCAGGCCCTTTCGCGGCGGCGCTGGCGGTCCTCCGGGAGCGGGCAGGCGCGGCCCTCCGACCGAGGAGCAGCGCGCGCAATTCATGCAATTTCGTGAGCGGATTTGCGCTGACGATGGCCTGGAGGTGCTGACGCGGCTGGTAAGCGCGGTTGAGAGTGGTGAAGATTTGTCCGCGGAGCTTCCGAATTTCGATCCGCAACGGTTCGAGCGCATCCTCAGCCGGGTGCGCGACGAAAACGGAGAGATCACGTCAGAGCGGCTGGCGCAATTTCGAACCCGCTTTTGCAGCATGGACCCGGCGATGATGCGCGGTGGGCGGCCGGGCGCGCAAGGTGGGCCGCCGGGTGGAGGGCAGGGCGCGGGCCGTCCGCCCCGCAATCCAATTGCCTCAGGCTTTGGCCGCGATGGGCGCGGACGCTATTTTGTGAACTTTACTCACACGGTTGAATTGGCCAGTGAGATCCTGATCGCGCCGGGCCTCGAGCCGCTCGACCTGCTGGACGGCGATGCCACCGGATCGTTTGGCCAGGCGCGCCATTCCAGCCGGTTGGAAGCGGGCATTTTCCGCAGCGGCAAGGGGTTGCGTATCTCGGGCCGCTACACCGGCAGCGCGCGAATCGACGGGACCGGCCTTCCCGGCAGCACAGATCTGTTTTTCGATGATCTGGCGACTGTCGATATCCGCGTGTTCGCCAATCTCGATCAATTGTTCGATATTGAGGGCGGGGTCTTGAAGAATGTCCGCGTCTTCTTGCGCGCAGACAACATATTCGACGCGCGGCGCCGTGTGACCGATGGGAACGGCGATACGCCGATCAATTACCAGCCATTCCTGATCGACCCGACGGGAAGGTTCGTCGGGTTTGATATTCGAAAGCTGTTTTGAGTTTTGGTTAGCCCTAAGCGCCGGCGTTCGCATCCGCTCACTTGGCTATCCTCCGCGCAAAGCGCTTAGGACGGCCATGCGGCCTTGCGGTCAGCGATGCTGACCGTGCTCCGCGACCAAGCCGCAATCTGGTACTGAGACGGCCGCGAAGCGACGAAATCGCACGACGGATGTCGTGCTGACACTCATCAAAGTTTAGGATACATCCAGCGTTGCGTCAGCTTGGGCTTGAACGGAGCCCATTTGCTCTCGTTCTGCGCGAGCCGATCTGCCATTGCGATCATCACGCTGGGGTTCACGCCCAGGCCGAGGTGGCTGGCATGCACCACGATGTTCTCGCTGGGATGCTCACCCGGCGATTGCACAGATCCGCGCCAATGCACCACGCCATCGGTCTTGGTCAGCACCGAAGTTGTCGGCACGGGCGGGGCGATATCCAGTCCGCGGAACTGGCCGTCACGGATTTTCTCCGGCTCATCGCCGTTGAAGAATTTGAACAGCCGCGCAGCATTGGTGTGTTTGCGATCATCGGAAATCGGGCTGCCCAGCGACATCACCAGACGCACACGATCAGGGTGCAGCTTGGCAAGTTCACGCGCGAGCACACCGCCCAGACTCCAGCCGACCAGCGACACTTTGCGACCGCTATCGTCGCTTACACGCTTTAGCTGGTTTTCGAGCCGATGGATCAGCTCTTCGTTTACCCGGACATTGCGCCCGCTATCCCAACCATGCGCATCATAGCCGAGCCGCTTCAGCAGGTTGCGCATCGGCTGGGTTGAGCTGTTCGAGGCCATGAAGCCGGGCATGGTGATCACCGAATGGCCATCGCCCTTCGGCAATGCGCCCAGCAAGTGGCGCGTTGCATAGAATGCGCCCAGCTCGAACACGGCGCGCCCTTCAGTCAATGTCCAGAAACGATGCGGTGGCTTCGCCTTCGTTTCCTCGACAAATCGTTCAGCATCCATGGCTGAATTTGGTGCGATGCTGGCCATTATGTTTTCTCCCCGACCCGTTTTCTAGTTTTTGGTTTTGGCTTTGCTGTCTTTTTCGCTGCTGTTCTTTTTGCAGGCTTCTTTTTAGCTGGAGCCTCGCCCGCCGTAGCTGCCGCAGCCAGCAGCTCGTCAAAGCTTTCCTGCAGGCACTCTGAGTAAAATTCAGGGTCCGGCATGATGTCGCGGCATGCGGTGAAGCTGATATAGGCTTCATCGACATAGCTCTGCACGACATGCGCCAGGCCCAATCCGTCAGTCAGGCAGATCAGCGAGAGCGCCATGCTCTCCATCCTCGCGCCGGCGGAATAGATGTGCACCGGAGGGCCGGGAACATTGGTCACAACCGTGTTGAACGGCATGGCCAGCCGGTGCGCAATGCTGATCCGGCCAAAAAGCTGAGCGCCCAGTGCCATGTAAAGCAGCGGATTGACCTTGCTCGCCTCGGTCATGGTGCGCGCGCCGATTGCGTTCGTCATCGCCTTGGAATTGCTGGTCTGTCCAAAGACGTATTCGAGCCGTTCCTTGGGATCGGCGATATGCGTGCCGAGCGGTGCGATCATTGCAGCAACCTGGTTGCCCATGTCGCCCTTTTCCTCGTCCGAGCGGACCGAGATCGGCGCCATCGCCGTCATGGTCGACTTGGGCAGGTCGCCCTTGGCAGTGAGGTATTTGTGCAGCCCGCCACCAATTACCGCCAACGCCACATCGATCACCTTGGCTTCGGGCAGAAGCGCGCGGATCGATTTCAATTCGGTGAGGGAGAAACTGCGCCCCTCCACCACGCGGTGCGCGGATATCGAGCGGTTGAAGCGGGTGCGCGGCGGCACGAGATCGGTGCTGAGTTTGAAGTCGCGCGTCACCAGCCCCTTGATCGCATTGGCGACGCCGGGGATCGCTTGCGCGGCCACTTGCGCCTGCTTCAGCGGATTTAGAAGGGCATTGACGTAGGATTTGCCGAGCAGCTGAGCAGGGCCGGGCACCTTTTCCGGCTTCCAATCGTCGGGCTGATTTGGCGGAGCGGTGCTGGGCGACATCGTATGGATAGCCTGCATCAGGTCGATCCCGCTCATCCCGTCGATCGCGGAATGGTGAACCTTTGTGACAAAGGCGAAGCACCCCTTCGGGAAGTCGCGCACATTGTCGAGCCCTTCGACCACAGTGAATTCCCATGGCGGACGGGAGAGGTCCATCGGGCGGGCATGGATGCGAGCGGTCTGGATGCACAGCTGCCGCCAATCGCCGGGTTTTGGCAAGGCGACGTGGCGCACATGATATTCCAGATCGAAATCGGGATCCTCGATCCAGTACGGATAATCGAGGTCAAACGGCACGCGCACCAATCGCTGGCGCATGGTCTTTGACAGCTGCATGCGGTCTTTAAAGAATTGCAGTATGTCCTTGAACCGCACGAACCCACCCGGAGCAGTCTCCGGATTGTAGATCAGCAGATTGCCGATATGCATCGGCGAATTCGGCGATTCCATCGCTACAAACGACGAATCCATGCCTTGCAATTGACGCAAGGGTTTCTCCCACGGACCACCCGAAATTCGGGTGGCTTCGGCCCATTTTTAGGCTCTGAGGACGGAGGTACAGATGTTTCATGTCAGAGACAAGCTGACGCGGGCGGTAACGCCTGCCGTTAGGGAAGGGGGGTGTTTGGTTTGACCCTCAAACGCCGGGCGGCGGACATTCGTCCGCCTTGGCATTGGCCTACGGCCGTCTTCGACTCCCTCGCATAAGCTTGGGCGCGCTTTCGCGCTTGCCACGCCTACGGCGTCGAACCATTCCAGGCCATCGGCTTGGTCGCGGAGCTCGGGCCCGAAGGGCCGCAAGGGCGCATGCCCGCCCGCAGCGACGCGAACGAAGTGAGCAAGGAGCGAGGATATCGCACGCCGGATGGCGTGCGGAACTCAAAAAACACAGCGTGGGCCAAATCAAACACTCTCCCCGCACGCCACCCCGCTGGCCCAGGCCCATTGGAAATTGTATCCGCCCAGCCATCCGGTCACGTCCACCGCTTCGCCTATTGCATACAGACCGGGCACATCCTTGGCCTCCATCGTGCGTGAGGACAATTCACTGGTGGCGATCCCGCCAATCGTCACCTCGGCCTTGGCAAAGCCTTCTGTGCCATTGGGGGAGAAACGCCAGTCAGCGAGCTTGCGCGCAGCCTCCAGCAACGCCTTGTCCGGCACATTGCCGAGCTCGCGATCGATTTTGAGGCGTTCGGCCAATGCATCGGCCAGCCTGGCGGGAAGGTGCTCTCGCAGCGCGCTACGCACAGTTGCGCGCGGATTCTTGGTTTTCAGCTGGATCAGCCAATCGGCTGGCAGATCAGGCAGAAACTCGATTCCGACCTCCTCGCCATGCTTCCAGTAAGATGAGATTTGCAGGATCGCCGGGCCGGATAGCCCCTTATGCGTGAACAGCGCGGCCTCTTCGAATTCCACCGCCGTCTTTTTCGTATCCGTACCCGCGCGCGCTTTTACCGGGGCTGCAACGCCGGATAGCTCGCGAAACATCAGCTCCTCGCCGCCCAGCGTCAGGGGAACAAGGGCAGGGCGCGGCTCAACCACTTTCAGCCCGAATTGCCGCGCAAGATCATAGGCAAATCCGGTCGCGCCCATTTTCGGTATCGAGGGGCCACCGGTGGCGATCACCAGTGATTTGGCGCGCATAGCCTGACCGTTTACCTTAACGGCAAACTCGATATCTCTTTCGCGTGCCAGGCCACCCGCGCCCTCCACCCTTCCACCCGGAATAGTGTCCGGTAGGCTCCGGGTGGAAGGGTGGAGGG
>JBCBDF010000201.1:0-4744 GCA_038529875.1 Pseudomonadota bacterium
TCGGAGGGATGGCAAGACATGGTGCGCATTGTGCTTCATCACCGACTTCGTCGGACGCAAACGGGCGCCCGCAAGCTGCGCAAGATGGATCGCCCGGGATTACCAGCTCGCTCCAGCACGCGCTGCACAAACTGCCCTGGTCCGCCAACGCGTCTCCGCAAAGCGGGCAACGCGGCGGATAGACCAGATCGACGACCGGCCTCAGACCCGCCTTCACATTGGCGCCAAGATGCGACCCCCACCCCATTTTTCGGCTCTCGCATAGCTTGCACTGTGCTGGCAAGCGCGGCAGGGCGGAAGCATGAATAACCGCTCGGTTCCCTCGATATTCTCAGCCAAGCGCCGCGCCGCACGCGTGTCTCGCGCAGCATCTTTTGCGGCTCGTCCTGATGCTGCACGTTGGCTGATCGAGGAAATGGAGCGGGATTGCATCGAGCGGATCGGTTTCATGCGCTTGCAGCCAAAGAACGCGCTTGTGGTCGGCCCGTCCCCGCGCGAGCTTCCAGCGGAGCTGGAAAGGCTGGAATGCGAAACGCTTTCCCTTCCCGCCCATGATGAAGAGCAGCCATGGCAATCAGCCGCTCTCGATCTCATCGTCAGCCTCAGCCGGCTGGACACCGTCAACGATTTGCCCGGCGCTTTGCTGCATTATCGCAACGCCTTAAGCGAAGGCGGCATCATGATTGCGCAGATGCTCGGCGCAGGCAGCCTTCCCGTTCTGCGCGACATCCTGCTGAACGCCGATCACGATCGCCCCGCAGCCCGTATTCACCCGCAGATCGACAATCGCGCCGCCACCGGACTACTCGAGCGCGCGGGCTTCAAACGGCAGGTGGTGGACGGCCACACGATGCGCGTCTCTTACACCAGTTTTGCCCGCCTTATCGCGGACTTGCGCGAGCAAGCCCTCAACAATGTTCTGGCCGATCCACCTCCGCCACTCACCCGAACCGCCCTCGCCCGCGCCCACCAAGCGTTCGACGCGATGAAAGACGAGGAAGGCCGCGTCACCGAGACCTTCGAATTGCTCACGCTTACCGGTTGGCGCTAAGCCTTCAAAGCCGACTGCGCCGCGGCAAGCCGCGCAATCGGCACACGATATGGTGAGGCGCTGACGTAGTCGAGACCAACTTCTTCGCAGAACGCGATGCTCGCCGGATCGCCGCCATGCTCCCCGCAAATGCCCAGCTTGATATCGCCGCGCGTCGCCCTGCCCCGCTCCGCTGCAAGCTCGACCAGCTGGCCAACCCCATCCACATCAAGGCTCACGAACGGATCGCGCGCGAAGATGCCTTTATCGACGTAAGGCGCGAGGAACCGCGCGGAATCGTCGCGCGAGACGCCCAAAGTTGTCTGCGTCAGGTCGTTAGTGCCAAAGCTGAAGAAAGCGCCTTCATGCGCGATTTCGCCCGCCATCAGGGCCGCCCGTGGCAGTTCGATCATCGTGCCGATGAGATACTCGACCCGTGCGCCTTTCTCGGCAAACACTTCCTCTGCCGTCCGCTCGATCAGCGCGCGCAGGATCGCCAACTCCCTGCGGGTCGCGACGAGTGGCACCATGATTTCAGGCACCGGAGCCTCACCCGAAGCGGTCGCTACATCGCACGCGGCCTCGAAGATCGCGCGCGCCTGCATCTCATAAATCTCGGGATATGTGATCCCCAACCGGCACCCGCGATGCCCCAACATCGGGTTGAATTCGTGCAGCTCGCCCGCGCGCCGTTTCAGGTGATCAACACCCAGTCCGGTCGCATCGGCCAGCTCTTCAAACTCCGCATCGCCGTGCGGAAGGAATTCGTGCAGCGGCGGATCGAGCAGACGGATCGTGCATGGCAGGCCAGTCATCACTTCGAAGATAGAGGCAAAGTCGGCTCGCTGCTCCGGCAGCAGTTTCTCCAGCGCTCCGCGTCTGCCCGCTTCGTCTTCGGCCAGGATCATCTGGCGTACCGCGCTGATCCGCCCCGCCTCGAAGAACATGTGCTCAGTGCGGCAAAGGCCGATGCCCTCCGCGCCGAATTGCCGCGCCATCTTGCAGTCATCGGGCGTTTCGGCATTGGTGCGAACGCGCATGCGGCGATGCTTGTCAGCCCACTCCATCAGAGTGCCGAAGTCGCCAACCAGCTCCGGCTCAATCGTCGGGACAATGCCCAACATCACCTGGCCATTCGCCCCGTCGAGCGTGATCTCATCACCCTCTTTCAGTTCCTCGTTCCCGATCCGCAAAGTCCGCGACGCAAGGTCGATCGAAACGCCATTCGCGCCCGAAACGCAGGGACGGCCCATGCCGCGTGCAACCACCGCTGCATGTGATGTCATCCCACCGCGCGCGGTCAGGATGCCCTGCGCCGCGTGCATGCCGTGAATGTCTTCCGGGCTGGTCTCGACCCGCACCAGGATCACCTTCTCACCGCGATGAACCCATTGTTCGGCGGCATCGGCATCCAGCACGATCTTACCCGCCGCCGCGCCCGGCGATGCCGGCAAACCGGTGGTCAGTACATTGCGCTTTGCCTCGGGATCGAGCGTCGGGTGCAGCAATTGATCGAGCGCCATCGGATCGACCCGCAAGATCGCAGTTTTTTCTTCGATCAGCCCTTCGCCAACCATTTCAACCGCCATCTTGAGCGCCGCCTTGGCCGTACGCTTGCCGCTGCGAGTCTGCAGCATCCACAGCTTGCCGCGCTCCACCGTGAATTCGATGTCCTGCATGTCCTTGTAGTGACCTTCTAGCAGGTCGAATACGCGCGCCAGCTCGGCGTAAGCCTCCGGCATCGCCTCTTCCATCGATAGCGGCTTTGCGCCCGCCGCTTCGCGCGCGGCAGTCGTGAGATATTGCGGCGTGCGAATGCCCGCGACCACGTCCTCACCTTGCGCGTTGATCAGATATTCGCCGTAATAGGCGCGTTCACCGGTTGCCGGATCGCGGGTGAAGGCAACGCCCGTGGCGCTGGTTTCGCCCATATTGCCGAACACCATCGCCTGCACATTCACCGCTGTGCCCCAATCGCTGGGAATGTCGTTGAGGCGGCGATAAACCTTCGCCCTGTCCGCATCCCAGCTGTCAAACACAGCCGCGATTGCGCCCCACAATTGCTCGTTCACATCCTGCGGGAATGGCTTGCCCTGCTCCGCCTCGACGATGCTTTTGTATTCGGCCACAAGCTCACGCCAGTCGTCCGCACTCAGTTCAGTGTCCGCGTAAAAGCCATTGTCTTCCTTGCAGATCTCCAGCGCTTCTTCGAACAGGCCGTGATCAATGCCCAGAACCACGTCGGAATACATCTGCACAAACCGGCGATAACTGTCCCATGCAAACCGCTCGTCGCCCGATGTGCTCGCCAGCCCTTCAACCGTCGCATCGTTGAGGCCCAGGTTAAGCACCGTATCCATCATGCCGGGCATGGAAACGCGCGCGCCCGAACGCACCGACACCAGCATCGGATCAGCCGCATCGCCAAAGCTCTTGCCAACCGAGCGTTCGATATGGGTCAGCGCCTGCGCCACCGCATCGCGCAGCTCGGCGGAGAAATCGGCGCCCTCTTGCAGATAGCGGACGCATTCCTCGGTCGTGATCGTGAATCCGGGAGGAACCGGCAGGCCAATGCTCGCCATTTCGGCGAGATTCGCGCCTTTGCCGCCCGTGATCGTCTTGTCCTTCTGGCGCGCATCATCGTGGGGGGCAGAACCGCCAAATGGGTAAACCGTTTTTTGGGACATGAAGCTTCCTACGAAAGTGACAAAGGTGACAGCGTGTCACCCAAATTGTTCAATGCAAGCCTTTGTTTTTATTTGGCTTACGCAAAAGTGACGGACAGGCGGACACAGCCCATTATCCCTCAATTCGACTGAAATCGGCTACCTGATGAACGGATGTGCGGAACCGTGCGAGCAGCGCAAGCCGGGCTTCGCGTTTGGCGGGATCATCATCGTTGACTGTGACCTCTTCAAAGAAAGCGTCGATCGGTGCGCGCAAGCTCGCAAGAGCTGCCATCGCGGCCTCAAAGTCTTCCGCCTCGATGGCAGAGGCCGCTTTGGGCGCGGCATCGGCGAGCGCATCGATCAGCGCCTTTTCCGCAGGTTCGGGCGAGTAGGAAAGTTCGAAATCCGTCATGCCAGCGGAGGCTGGCATCTCGGGCGTTTGCGCGCCATCGCCTGAGACCCCGGCCTGCGCCGGGGTGACGGGGTAATTTTCCTTTTTGAGGATATTGGCCGCGCGCTTGTATCCAGCGAGCAGGTTTGCGCCGTTGTCAGTTTCGATAAAGGCTTGGAGAGCTTTCACGCGGGCAAGGAGGCGGACAAGATCGTCCTCACCGCCAAGCGCGAACACGGCGTCGATCAGGTCGTGACGAACGCCCGCTTCGCGTTGTTGGACTTTTAGGCGGTCGGCGAAGAAATTCATCACCTTGCGGCCAAATTCATCCCTTCCGCGCAAGCCACCCATTTTATGGATGGTCCAGTAAAGCCTAGTTTCGCTCTCATCCAGCGCACTTTCAGAATCAAGAAGATCAAGAACTACTAATTGCCTTGCTTCGTTAGCTTTGAAGATCGGACGGTTTTCGCCATTGTAACCTTCCTCTTTCACCCGCCGACGATGCTCGTAGATCTCGTCCATGCTCATGGGGAGTTTTTGCATCAGAACTTCGATATGCGGCATGATACTGGCTGCATTCGCATGGCCGATGAAAGTTAGAAGTTGCACTCTGAGCTCGTTTTTCTGGATCAAAGACAAAACCGCCAAAGCAGC
>JBCBDF010000202.1:0-4741 GCA_038529875.1 Pseudomonadota bacterium
GCGCCATAGCCTGCG
Source organism: Pseudomonadota bacterium (assembly GCA_038529875.1). Lineage (GTDB taxonomy): Bacteria > Pseudomonadota > Alphaproteobacteria > Sphingomonadales > Sphingomonadaceae > Erythrobacter. The sequence continues at coordinate 16 of JBCBDF010000202.1, forward strand.
AGCACGCAGAAATGATGCACTTCGCGCGCTTCGCCGGTCTCGACGACCAGGCCGGTCTGCATGCGCAGGCCCTGGCGAACCAGATGGTGATGCACAGCGGCGGTGGCGAGCAGCGCAGGCATGGGAATGCGGTCTGCATTTTGCGCGCGATCCGACAGCACCAGGATGTTGTGATCCTGCAGCACCGCCTCGGTTGCGGCCCAGCACATTTCCTTGATCGCCAGTTCGATGCCTTCGACGCCGCTCTGGGCATCCCACGTCATGTCGATCGTTGCACAGCGGAAGGCGCCATCCAATGCACTTTCGACCGTGCGGATCTTGGCCAGATCATCATTGGTCAGGATTGGCTGTTCGACCTCCAGCCGTTTATGCGTACCCGCATCGCGGCCCAACAGGTTGGGGCGCGGTCCGATCATCGAAATCAGGCTCATCACCAGCTCTTCGCGGATCGGATCGATGGGCGGGTTGGTGACCTGCGCAAAGTTCTGTTTGAAATAGTCGTAGAGCAGGCGGGATTTGTTCGACAGCACCGCAATCGGTGTGTCGGTGCCCATCGAACCAATGGGATCGTCACCCTTAACCGCCATCGGCTCGAGGAAGCGCGAAATGTCTTCCTGAGTGTAGCCGAATGCCTGCTGACGCCGCAGCAGCGAATTGCCGTCGGCCTCGTCGCGTTCCACAATTTCGGACAATTCCGGCTCAATATCGGTAATGTCGTCGAGCGTGAACTGCGCCTTGTCGAGCCACTCGGCATAGGGCTCCGCACCCGCCAGCTCGGCCTTTAGCTCGCTGTCCTCGATGATGCGGCCTTGCTCGAGGTCGATCAGCAGCATCTTGCCGGGTTGCAGGCGCCATTTGCGTATGATGTCTTCCTCTGCAAACGGCAGTACGCCGCTTTCGGATGCGAGGCAGACGATGTCGTCCTTGGTCACGCAGAAGCGGGCCGGGCGCAGGCCATTGCGGTCCAAAGTCGCGCCGATCTGGCGACCGTCGGTAAAGGCGACCGCAGCGGGTCCATCCCACGGCTCCATCAGGGCGGCATGATACTCGTAAAACGCGCGCTGATCCGGGTCCATCAGCTCGTTTTTCGACCAGGCCTCCGGGATCAGCATCATCATCGCATGCGCGAGGGAGTATCCGCCCGCCAGCAGCAGCTCGAGCGCATTGTCGAGGCAGGCCGTATCCGACTGGCCATGCGGGATGATCGGCCACATCTTGTCGAGGTCGACGCCCAGCAGGTCGCTTTCCATCGTGCGGCGGCGCGCATTCATCCAGTTCACATTGCCGCGCACCGTGTTGATCTCACCATTATGCGCGATCAGGCGGAACGGGTGGGCGAGCCGCCAGCTGGGGAAGGTGTTGGTCGAGAAGCGCTGGTGCACCAGACCGAGCGCAGAGACGCAATCGGGATCGCGCAGATCGTCATAGAAGCTTCCGACCTGGTCGCACAGCAACAGACCTTTATAAACGATGGTGCGGCTGGAAAAGCTCGGCAGGTAAAGCTGGGTGAGGCCCGGCAGTTCGTGCTTCTCAGCCAATTGCGCGAGCGGGTTTTGCACCTGCTTGCGGATTACCAGCAGTTTGCGCTCGAACGCGTCTTGATCGGCGCAATTGTCACCGCGGGCGATGATTGCTTGCTGGATCACCGGCATCGAATCGATCACCGCCTTGCCCAACCCATCAAGCGTGGTCGGAACGTCGCGCCAGCCGACAAAGCGCTGGCCTTCCTTGGTGGTGAATTTCTCGAATCGCTCGGTGACAAAGGCGCGCGCAGCCTCGTCTTGCGGCATGAAGCACATCGCCACTGCATAATCACCGGCCTCGGGCAGGTCGTGGCCGGATTGGTCCGCCCATTTGCGGATCAGCGGATCGGGGATTTGCAGCAGGATGCCAGCGCCATCGCCCAACAGTGGGTCTGCGCCTACGGCGCCGCGATGATCGATGCGGTTGAGGATTTCGAGCGCGGATTCGACGATGGAATGGCTTTTTTCGCCTTTAATATGCGCGACCATACCGACGCCGCAGGCATCGTGTTCGTTTCGAGCGTCGTAAAGGCCTTGGGCCGCTGGCTGTCCCATCGCAAAAATCCATTCTGTCAGATGCCGACACTGGCGACAGGCCCGGTGGGCTTGTGGCCGGCAGAAATGCCTGCAGCACGGTCCGGTCAAGGCGCAAGCTGCATCGCTTGAGGCCCTTTTGCCGACAGAAAACGTATTTTGCAACCGCGAAGCACGAAGCAATGTTTCGCTTACGTATTCTCCAGCTTTAGCGCGATTGCGTGGGGCTCACCTGATTGCCTGCTTTGTTGCGTTATATTGCAGACCTCAAGCGCGGGCGCCCGGTTGGCAAAGCCACCTGGCGTCAGGCCGGCGGGCTGGGGATCGCTCTCACTGTGGCTGAACATCGACAGGGCGCGCAGACCCTCGGCCAGGGCCGCGTCGCGTCGCGGCTGGGCGCCTGCTCCATGAACGGCCTGGTGCGCATGCAGGGCAGTGGCAAAACGTTCGACCATCTGCATCAGGCTCAAATCCGCGGTTGGCATCCGGCGCAGGCCATCCACAGCGCTGCCTTTCAGGAAATCAGGAGCATCCTCGGGAAGAGGCGGAGGGGGTGGTGGCGGCAATTCGGGTGCGGGGTCTGCCTGCGGCTCGGAAATATCGGTTGGCGCTGGTGCTTCAGGGGTTTCGAATGCCTCCAGCATCTCCCCAATTTCACCTAGCTCTAGCGGTTCTTCGAGCAGTTCTTCGGGTGGCTCGACAGAGATGCCTTCGACGGTGGTTTCTTCGAATGGCTGGCTCCTGACCGCATCCGTTGGCGCTTCTTCGAGTTCCTCAAGCACGCCGGCAAGCTCTTCGAAATCAATTGGCGTTGTCGGCCTGTCGCTGCTTCGATCCTCGCTGAGTTCGACATCCTGAGCATCATCCTGAGCAGCTTCCATCAGATTTGCCTTGGGTGCGGGCGTGCTCACCGCATTGCGGATCGCCCGCGCAATCGCAAAGGCGATCAAGCCACCCAACAAAGCGGCGAGCAGCCCCAGAGCGAGGCGCGAAAGCTCGTTCAACGGCGTTAGGTTCGCAATGTTGGCGATGGCGCTGGCGGGCAATACAGCGATTGTGAGACCGGCCAAAGCAGCGCCCCAGACGGTCAGAAGCGGGACGAAGCCGTTTAGCCAGGCGATTGGTGTGCGAGTCTTCTTTTTGGGTTGGTCAAATTTGGCGGATTTGGCGCGCTGGACTGGCATAAATCGGGTAAACGGCGATTTTGCGCGCGCAGCGTCAGCCGCAGCAGCTGCCTCGGCATCCTACGTGCCATCTCTCTCTGGCTGTGAAGTTGCTCGCGAAAGCCCATCTTGCCCGTTTGCCCCTGCTTGCCCGGCCGATGCCCCATTTTTAAATGCCAGACTGAATTGTGATCGATTAATGCAGTTTGGTAAACGTCAAGATAACGAATTGCATCGGACTCGAAAATCTGATTGTTAGCATGCTTCAGAGCGTCCACTCTGATGCATTGAGTGGCCATGTTCTTCGCAGTTTCGCGGCGGTCCTGCCCGATGCCGTAACGGCAGGAAGCACCGCATTGCGCTAGCCGGTATGATGGGCCATGAAGCCCCTGTTTGGCGCATAAGCGGATTCGATAATTCGCGGGCGCATTTGGCAGGAGAAAGCATCATGACCCCGCAAGAATTGGCCGCCAAGGTCGGCGAAAATATCGGCACCAGCGAATGGGTCGAAATGAGCCAGGACCGCATTAACAAGTTTGCCGATGCGACCGGCGACCACCAGTTTATTCATATCGACGAAGCCGCCGCCAAGATGACGCCGTTCGGCGGCACCATCGCGCACGGCTTCCTGACTTTGTCGATGATCCCGTATCTCGGCGCGAACAGCGACATGCCCAAGGTCGACAACGTCAAAATGGGCGTGAACTATGGCGGCAACAAAACCCGCTTCATCGCTCCGGTCCGCGCGGGCAAGCGCATTCGCGGCCATTGGAAACTGGTCGAAATGATCGAAAAGCGTCCGGGCCAGTGGCAACAGACCGCAGAGATCACGATGGAGATCGAAGGCGAGGACAAGCCCGCCCTGATCTGCGAGTGGATCACCCAGTATTTCGTTTAATTTTTGAACGTCACCCCAGCGCAGGCTGGGGTCTAGAGCCTCAAATTCTGAACTTTTCCGCCTGAGATCCCAGCTTTCGCTGGGATGACGGCTTGATAGGATATTTAAAAGGATTCTCCCATGCGTGACGCAGTCATCGTCTCCACCGCCCGCACCCCGATTGGCCGGGCTTACAAGGGCGGCTTCAACGCCACCCCCGGCGCCACTCTTGGCGCACTGTCTTTCGCTCCCGCCGTTGAGCGCGCTGGCATCGACGCCGGCGAAATCGACGATGTGGTGTGGGGCGCGGTCCTCACCCAGGGCACGCAGGCCGGCAATATCGGCCGCCAGGTTGCCCTGCGCGGCGGCGCGCCGGTTACCGTAGCCGCACAAACCATTGACCGCCAATGCTCTTCGGGCCTGATGGCGATCAGCACTGCGGCAAAGCAAATCATCGTCGACAACATGGATATCGTCGTCGGTGGCGGTCAGGACTCGATTTCGATGGTCCAGACCCCTGAAATGCGCGTCGCGCCCGATCCATCGCTGATCGCGATGCACAAAGACGTTTACATGCCGATGCTCGGCACCGCTGAAACGGTCGCAGCCCGCTATGGCATCAGCCGCGA